>NZ_DASYZI010000064.1:0-38414 GCF_035946395.1 Actinocrinis sp. | reverse complement strand
GCCAAGTCGTTCTTCACCATTGCAGCAACGCCATTTCGATCGTCGAACCCGGACCCATCGTCATCATCACGCCGTGGTCTCCGTGCTCTGCCAAGCCCTCGCCGAGTAGCCGGTCGTAGGAGAACAGGAAGGAACCGCTGGAAAGATTGCCGTGCTCGCGAAGGACGCTGGTGGTGTGTCGCACGTCGTACCGGCTCAGGCCCAGGTCGACCCGTACGGCGTCGATGACCTTCTTGCCGCCCGAGTGCACAAGCCAGTGCTTTACATCCGACCGGTGCAGCCCGGTGCCCGCCAGCAGCCGCTCCAGTGCGGGCCCGGCGTGCGCACCTACTTCGTAAGGCACGTCGGGGTGCAGGAAGAAGCTGAATCTGCCCTGATCCTCGTCCCAGTCATAGCGCATCGCATCGATCGCGTCGGGGATGATCAGGCTGGAGAACTTGAGGACGCTCGGACCGACCTCACGGTCCACCGCCGGGTCGCCGGGCGCCGGCTGCGACAGCGCCACCGCTGCGGCCCCGTCGCCGAACAGACCGTTGACCACCGCGGTTCGCATGGTGCCGTCGAAGACGTACGCGGCGGAGCAGACCTCGATGCACGCCATCAAGGCCAGACGGCCGGGATTCATGCGCGCCCAGCCGACCACGGAGTTGAGCGCGTTGAGCCCGGCGTTGCAGCCCATGCCGATGACGTCGAGGCGTGAGCACGTGGGCGCCAAGCCGAGCCTCGCGATCAGTTTGGCGCTGAATCCGGGGGTGATGAAGCCGGTGGACGAGACACAGCACAGGTAGGCGACGTCATCCAGTTCCGCGCCGGTCCGGGCCAGGCATGACCTGATCGCGGCTTCACCCATCTCCAGGCCGCTGATCGTGTGCTTGCGCAACAGCTCGCCCTGGGTCTCCATGCGGCGGCCGCCATCCGGGCCGACAGGGGGCAGCACCAGGTTGCGCCGATCGATCGCGCTGTTGAGGAAGAGCGACCTGATGCGGCTGTCGGCGATCTGGAACTCGTCCAGCAATTCGGCCTGCGTGTAGCTGTCGGGCGGAACCGCGGTGCCTACGGACAGCAGTCGCACCGGTTGTGAGGTCACGCTCGCCGCCTCCGGCCGTCGTCGCAGGGCACGACGCCCGAAAAGCGCAGCGCCCGCCAGGGTATCATCCGGATCATGACTGCACCGGTGGCCGCTCGTGACACCCGCGAATCGTCCGACGAGCCCCGCGTCCTGTACCGGAAGCAGGACCGTGTCGCGTATGTGACGCTCAACCGGCCCGCCGTTCTCAACGCGATGGACCTGCGGATGCACGAGGAACTGGCCGTCGTCTGGGACGACTTCGCGGCCGATGACGAGGTATGGGTCGCCGTGCTGTCCGGAGCCGGGGAACGAGCGTTCAGCGTCGGCCAGGATCTCAAGGAACTGACGGCCAGGGCCGCGGCCGGCACGGCCGGCGCTTCGACCTTCGGCAGCCGGGGCAAGCCCGGATGGCCACGGCTGACAGAGCGTTTCGACCTGGCCAAACCCGTTGTGGCGAAGGTGCAGGGGTACGCCTTCGGCGGCGGATTCGAGCTGGCGCTCGCCTGCGACCTGATCATCGCATCGCAGGACGCCGTTTTCGCCCTGCCGGAGGCCAAACTCGGCCTGATCGCCGGGGCGGGCGGCGTGTTCCGGCTGACCCGCCAGCTGCCGTACCGCGTGGCCATGGGGTACCTGCTGACGGGACGCAGCATGACCGCCGACGAGGCCGCGCGGTTCGGCGTGGTCAACGAGGTCGTTCCCGCCGACCGGCTCGACGAGTGCGTCGACGGCTGGGTCCGGGACATCCTGCGCTGCGCTCCCCTGTCCGTGCGAGCCGTCAAGGAGGCAGCCGCCGCCTCGTCCGGTAAGACGCTGGAGGGGGCCTTCAACACCAGGTACGTGCACGAGGAACTGCGAATGCACAGCCGCGACGCGCAGGAAGGCCCGCTCGCGTTCACGCAGAAGCGCGCGCCACAGTGGCTCGGCCGGTGACGCGGTCGCAACGGAAAACTCACGAAAGCCCCTCAGTTTCCCCGTCGTGGACTCGGATTCGCGCTGGCGGCAACGCCGTCCCGGCGTTGCGGGTCAGCCCAGGTAATCCTCTGGGCCGCCCTCCCGAACCATGTCCAGGGTGAAGCAGTGGAATCCGCCCCCGAACAGCCGCCGGTGCCGGTGCCTGACCGGGACGGCGGTGAAGCCGTGCTTCTCAAGCACCCTCATCAGTTCCGGGCAGGCCTCGTTGACCAGCACCGTGTCCGGGCTGACCGACAGCACATTGAGGTCGATGTAGGGGCTGGTGAGGATCAAGTCGTCCTCGTCGTAAACCGGGAAGCTGTTCGGGCCGGGCGGGGGCGCCACGATCATGTCCCACTTGCGCAGCGCGTCGGGCAGGAAGTCGGCGACCTTCTCGTTACGCACCAGAAGCGTGCCCGGCCTCAGCGCGAGCACCATGCTGTCGATGTGGCTGTCGCTGAGCCGGTGGACCCGGTGGATGCGGAATCGGCCGTCCAGATGCCGTTCGAGCCAGTCGCAGGCCGAAGCGTGGTTCTCGGTGGAGACGTTCACGACGAGGTCGCGGCCGAGGCGCAGGCACTGGGCGCCGTCGAGCATCATCTCGACGCCGACGTCGTAGGGCGAGGGCTGCGGATCACTGATCGGTTCCGTGGGGCCGCCCGCGGAAGCGTGTGCGTAGGACAGGTCGAAGGACGCGTCGGTCATGATCGGCCTGGGCATGGTCGTCCAGCGCGCGCCCTGCTTGAAGTAGTGCGCGAAGATCGGGGCGAGCAGCCGGGTCTCGAAGTACCGCGAGCGGATCATCGGCGCGGTCTCGATGATCTCGTCGCCGAGGATCAGAGTGTTGTCCCGGATGTTCAGCGCCGGCACCACTCCGGCCGACCAGGCCAGGGTGCGCACCTCGGCCGTGCCCGGGTCCAGGTCCATCGGCCGGTGGACCTGGACCGACAAGTTCTCCAGCGCCTTGACGATGCCCTCTAGGTCTTCGTTGAGTTCGTCGACGTAGCGCTGCTTGATCGACGACCGGGCCGGTTCGCCCGCGTCCGAGGAGACGGCCAGCCGCGGATAACGCCATTCGGAACGGACCACATTGTCTTGCACGATGTTGTCGTGGAAGAACAGGTCGAAGGACAACTCGCGCTCGTGCGACGTGTAGTTCTTCGCGGTGCCGACGATTACTTCGCGCAACGGCGACCATTCGTCGAAACTGTTCAGCCGCATTGAACTACGTCTCCCGTCTCGCCCGAATTGCTCGGAATTCAACGCGCCGCGGCCGCACCCCTGACGGGTGCCGGCGGCACTGCGTGAACAGACCCCGTGACTCTCAGCCTGCTGACCGCAGTCACATTAGCCGCAGTCACGATCGCCGGGCAAGGCTTCTCGCCCCCGGATCCGATTCCAGCGCAGGCCTTGTAGAGCCACCGGGCCGACCGGTATATTTCGTCGCCGCGTCGTGTCAGTATTCGATGACGGGCGTCGCCTTGGCGGGGAGACATTCACGCTGCCGCGTTCGCGCCGGCATCGAGGAGCTGACAGCGGATTCCCGTGTGACGGCCTGACCGGCAAGCCGGCGACGTGCGTACGGAGGGATTCGCACATGAGCGGAACTCGCGTTCCGGGCCCTGACGGGGTCCTCGCGGATCCGATACCCGAGGACCTGATCGACGCGGAATCCCAGGTCCGCAGCTACAGCCGCAATTGGCCGGTGATTTTCGAGCCGGTGATTTTCGAATCGGCATCGGGCAGTTTCATGCACACCGCGTCCGGGCGCGCCTATCTCGACTTCTTCTCCGGCGCGGGCGCCCTTAACTACGGCCACAACAATCCGGCGCTGAAAAGTGCTTTGATCGCCTATCTCGAAAAAGACGGCATCATGCACGGCCTCGATATGATGACCACGAGCAGGGCGGAATTCATCCGTGAATTCCGGGATACCGTCCTGGCGCCCCGGGGTCTCGACTACCGGATTCAGTTCACCGGCCCGACCGGCACCAACGCGGTGGAGGCGGCGCTCAAACTCGCGCGCAAGGTGACGGGTAGAAGCACCGTCGCGGCCTTCACCAACGCTTTCCACGGAGTGAGTCTCGGAGCTCTCGCGGTGACGGCCTCGGCGCAGAAACGGGCGGCCGCGGGCGGCCCGCTCACCCACACGCTGCGTCTGCCGTACGACGGCTTCGGGGCACACGGCGTTTCAGGCCTCGACCTGCTCGCGGACCTGTTGACCGCCGGTGGCGGGATCGAACCGCCGGCCAGGCCGGGGCTCGGCATCGGCCGGCGCGGGCGCGGCATGATCTGGGGTCTGTCGTCCGAGCAGGAACCGGACCACGGACTCGGCATCCTCGCCGACGCGGTGGCTGCCGTGGCGACAGTCTGAACGCCGGCGCACGAGTACAGAGCGCACGTACAGAGCACATCGTCTTCGTCGAATAGCGAGGCTGCATTGAGAACCGTTCATCTGTCCGCCATCAGCCACGTGCTCGGCGAAGCCCGGCCGATCGGCGAACTCGGCGACGCCGTGGCCGAGCTGGCACACCCGGACCACGGTCTGGCCTACTTCCGCAGTGCCGACCAAGAGATCTGCGAACTGGCCGAGGCCGCGTGCGTCCGCACCGCCTCGCTCTGGTCCGGCGCCCCGGATCTGGTGCTGTACGTAAGCGAGAACGACGGCGAAGCCGCCGACACGCTCGCCCGGCTGGCCCAGGCCATCGGCCTGCCCGGCGTCAGCCTGCTGGCAGTGTCCGGCCACGGCTGCGGCAACCTCGGTCCGGCTCTTCGGACGGCGGCCGCCGCGCTGCACGCGGGCGAGCACGATCGGGTGCTGCTCGTGCTCGCCGACCGGGCACTGCCAGGCGAGCGGCTGATGCGCAGCGGCCTGTCGGTGTTCAGCGACAGCGCGGCCGCCTGCGTGATCACCAGGGAACCGGAACCGGCGGACGGATTCCAGGCCGAGATCACCGCGGTGGTCACCAAGCACCAGGCCGATCGCGACGCCGAAGGGCGGACCAGCCAGAGCATCCTTGGTATGGCCGAACTGGCCGAGGCCGCCACAGCAGACGTCCTTCGCCGCACCAACTGCACTCCCGACGAGTTCGACCACGTCGTGCTGGCGAACTACCGGATCGTGTCGCAGCGGTTTCTCGTCTCGGCCATGGGCGTGCCCGCCCGCAGCCTGATGATCGGCCCGGTCGGCGACCTTGGGCACTGCTTCTCCGCGGACCTCCTGATCTCCATGGACAGCTTCGCCGCCACGGGCCGGATCAAGCCCGGTGACCGTCTCCTCGCCGCCGCGACCGGTACGTCTTCGTGGTCGACGATGGCACTGGAGGTCACTCGCACGTGACCCCCAGGCCGAGCCGGGCCGCCCTACGCCGAGGCGCCGACACCGTGCCACGAGTTCCACAACGCGGCATACGTGCCCCGAGCGGCGAGCAGATCCTCATGGGAGCCGTCCTCCACGATCCGGCCCGCCTCCATCACCACCACCCGCTGCGCGTCGTGCGCCGTGTGCAGCCGGTGCGCGACCGAGATCACCGTGCGGCCGGACTTCACGGCGGCCAGCGACCGTTCGAGATCGCGGGCGAGCTGCGGGTTGAGCAACGAGGTCGCCTCATCGAGCACGAGGGTGTGTGGATCGCTCAGCAGCAGCCGGGCCAGCGAGATCTGCTGCGCCTGCGCCGGCGTGGGCTCGTGCGCCCCGGGGCCGAGCCGGGCGTCGAGGCCCAGCTCGGATGCCCAGTCCCACGCCGCTACCGCTTCGAGGCACTGACGCAGTTCGCTCTCCGCGGCATCCGGCTTGGCCAACAGCAGGTTGTCGCGGACCGAGCCGTCGAAGACGTGGTACTCCTGGGTCACCAGGGCGATCTGTGCACGCAGTTCGGGGCGCGGGATGTCGGTCAACGGCACTGCGCCGAGCAGGACTGCTCCGGACCTGGGCGGATCGATCCCGGCGATCAGTCGGCCCAGCGTGGTCTTGCCGGCACCAGAACGTCCCACGATCGCGAGCCGCTCCCCCTCACGCACGACCAGGTTCACGTCGTGGAGAACGTCATGGGCGACGTAACCGTGATTGACGTTGCGAATCTCCAGGTCTCGCGGCGACCGTTCAGCCGTCACCCGCGCGTGTGACGGCGACGGTCCGTCGACGTGAGCGCCCGCCGTACCCTCGGCGCTCTCGCTGACTCCCCGCAGTCGGGCGACAGCCGCGCCGGCGACCTGGATCTTGTCCTGGTTGAACAGCAGCACGTCGATCAGGCTGGCCAGTTGCTGCGTATATAAGGTCGCCGCCGTCACTCCCGCGAGCGAGACCCAGCCACGGTCGTAGAAGTATCCGCCGAGAATGACTGTGGCCACTGTCGGGATCGCGATGGCGGTGTCCGTGATCGGCAGGAACACTGACCGGAGACCCAGCGTGTAGCGTTCGGCGCGATAGGAGACGTCGATGTCATCACGCAGCCGCAGCGAGCGCCACGAAACCAGGCTCAGCGCTTCGACGGTACGCGAGCCGCTGATCGTCTCGGCCAGGGATTCGGTCGCCTTGGCGTAGGAGGCCCGCTCCCGCAGATAGCCATCACGAGAACGGGAAAGGTACCGCCGGGTGTTGGGCCAAAGCAGCGGGATCGCGAGCAGGCACGGGATGATCATCAGCCAGCGCACCAGCAGCAGCGCGCCGAGCAGCACGACGATGGTGGTGGCGGTCACCAGGGTGCTCGGCACGTTCGTGCGGGCCGCCTGGGTCAGCGCGTCGACGTCCCGGGTGGAACGGGAGACGAGGTCGCCGACGCCGGCGCTCTCCACCGTCGAGAGCGGCAGGCGGAGCACATCCCGAACGAAGTCCTCGCGCAGCTCGGCCACGACCTTCTCGGCGAGTTTCGCGGCGTAGTAGTTGGCCAGCCAGAGGGTCGCGCCCTGGAGCAGCAGAAAACCGAAGATGAGCAGGATCATCGCGGTCACCCGGTTCACCCCGGACTGGACCTGTTGAACCAGGTCGCCGAGCAGCCAGGGGATGACCAGGGCGCACGCGGCGGTCAGCGCCTGGAGCGCGAGCGCGACCGCGAGTTCCTTGGGGTGCTTGAGTACGACCGTGCGCGCGTACCTGCGTACCGCCTTACTCGAAGCAACAGGCAATGCGGTCACGCCGTATCAGCCTCTCTCGTCACCAGTGCCTTGTAGCGCTCGTCTGCCAGCAGGGCGCTGTGCGCGCCGGAGGCGACGGCCTTGCCGTCCTCGACGTACCAGACGCCGTCGGCCAGGCCGAGAACGGCCGGGCTCGTGGTGAAGACCACGGTCGTCTTGCCCGCCCGGCTTTCCCGCAGCCGGCCCGCGACGCTCGTCTCGGTCAGCGCGTCCAGCGCGCTGGTCGGCTCAAGCAGAACGAGGATGTCGGGATCGGCCACCAGCGCACGCAGCAGGCGCAGCCGTTGGCGTTCGCCGCCGGAGAAGTTGCGGCCCGCGGCCTGCGACTCGCCGCCCAGGCCGCCCGGCAGCGCCTCGATGATGTCGAGGGCCGACGCGATCTCGGCGGCGCGCATGACCCCCTGCGTCCCCGCCCTGCCCGTGGGGTCGAGCCCGTCGCCGAGTGTCCCGGCGAACAAGTAGTCGTCGTTGCCGACCACGAGCACACGTTCGCGCACATTCGCCAGGGACAGTTCGGCTGCGGGGACTGCGGCGAGAGTGACCTCTGATTCCGTGTATCGCCCGAGACGGTCCGCGAGCGTTGCGACGTCGTCGGGCAGGGTGCAGGCGACACCCATGAACGAGCCGAAGGGGAACACCAGCCCTGATTCGGGATCAGCCAGTTCGGCGCGCTCCTGCGCCGGCCGCCCGGCCGGCCCGTCAGGCAGGTCGCGTTCGAGTGCGAGGAACCGGCTGACGCGTTCCGCGGACACCTGCCCCTGGGCCAGGTATTCGATCGAGTCGGTCATCCAGCGCAGCGGCGTCGCGAGGAACACGGCGTAGCCGTAGAACGCGACGAGCTGGCCCACCTGTAGTTCACCGGAAAGCACCAGGTGCGCCCCGAGCCAGACCACGGCGGTGGAAAACAGCCCATTGAGGATGGTGCGGGCCGCGGCGGCGCGCGCCTGTAGGCCCGCCGCCTCGACGGACGCGTGGCGCACGCTCTGGGACTTGTCGCGGAAGCGCTGCGCGTAGTGCTCCTCTCCCCCGATTCCCCGCAGCACCCGCAATCCCCCGGCGATGTCCACGGCGACCGCCGCGAGCTCTCCCTGCCGCTGGCGGACCGCTCGCTGCTTGCGGCGCACCGGAGTCAGGATCCTGGTCAGCAGCCAGACGAGCGCGGGCACCCCGATGAGCACCGTCAGCGCGAGCTGCCAGGCCGAGATCAGCATGATGACGGCGACGCCGACGATGGCCGCGACGCCGCCGAGTCCTCGCGAGGTGGCGGCCAGCGCCTGCCCGATCGGGGTGATGTCGCCGATCCCGAGGTTCACGACCTCGCCGGTGGAGACGCGCTTGCGCAGCGTGGCGCCCAGTTCGGCGGACCGCGTGCCCACTAGCTGCATCACCCGGTAGGAGGTGCCGATGTTCGTGGCGAAGTCGCAGCGTTCCTGGAGCGTGGTGGTCACGGCCTGGAAGACGACGAGCCCGAACATGACGGCGCCCCAGACCAGCAGCGCGCGCTGGTCGCGCTTGAGGATGCCCTGGTCGATGGCGATGCCGGTGACGATCGGCACGAACGAGCGTGCCAGCATCGTGAGGATCCCGTAGGCGACGCCCAGCGCGATCGGAGTCCGGACCCCGACCGCGAGCCGCAGCATGAAGCGGCGCGGGGTGCTGACGTCCGGCGACGTGGGAGACAAGCCGACAAAGCTCTGATATGAAGGTTTCACCGATGAACCAGGGTCCGTAGTCAGTAGCTTGCGCCGTCGGTCGACGGCGCGGGTGGCGCCTCCAGCGCCCGAGCGACGGACCGCAGCGTACATGGGGATGTGAAGTGGTGCGAATCCAGGCCGACGAGCCCGCGGCGGCGCAGCACCTCCACGACGGCCGGGGCCCGCAGCATCTCGCCGCCGGACTGGACGTACGACCGGGCCAGGTCGGGGAAGTCACGTCCGTGCACCTCGGCGAGGGCCGCGCGAAGCTCGTGTTCGGCCTCTGTGGCCGGCGCGACGGCCGGCGTGTCCAGCGCCGGGCGCCAAAGACCGGGCGTCTCGGTCTCAGAGTCCTGGGTCACCGTGAGATACACGGCCGGCGCGGCGGCGTTCAGGTTGTGGTGCAACTGCGACAAGACGTATTCGTGTACGTCGAATATCTGCGTGCTGCGCTCCAGTTCGACTGCGGCCGACAGTTCGTCCGACCCTGTCGATAAGGAGGCTGCGACGACGCCCGGAGCGCCGCGCAGGATGCGTGCCACGACATCCGTGTCGACCCAGTTCCCGCCGACCAACCGGCAGTTCGTCTCCGCCGCGAAACCGACGGGCAGCAGCGACCGGGCGCGGTCCGCCTGCACGGCCGGATCGTCCCGTATCAGCCGCAGCAGGTCCGGGAGCAGGTCTTGCATCGCGTCGACTACCGACTCCGGCAGCATCGCCACGTCGGTGTCGAGGTCGAGGATCACGTGCGAGTCCTTGACGTAGACCCAGGCCACGGCTCCCCAAGGCCGTCCGAAGTCCTCCCAGCTGTGCGAGCGTTCGACCGTCACGGCGCCCTTTGGGTCCTCCTCGACGGCGACCTCCTGCGGGCCGGGAGGGCCCTGGAAGTTGAAGTAGAGCGGAACGATGGCGGCGACGCCCCGCTCGGCCGCGGTGCGTGCGCGGGAGTCCGCGGAGACCGGACCGAGGCGGTAGTCGTCCTCGTAGGCCCGCATCGAGACCACGAACACGTTCTCCAGCGCCTGACGGAACGTCTGCGAGTCGTCGAACTCGACCTGGATGTCGGCAAGGCGCATCCGGCACTCGACGCCGTGGTCGCGTACGGTCCGATTGGCGGCGTACATCGCGAACAGGACGTCAGGGCTGCCGGTGTGCGCGCTGAACAGCCAGCCGATCGCGTACATCAACACCATGGACCGCGAGACGCCGGTCTGCCGGCAGATCTCGTCGATCACCGGGAGCAGCCCGTCGTATCGCGCGGACGAGTTGAGATAGCGCGGGCCGGCTTCAGGCTTGGGTACCCCCGGAGCCGGTATCTGTGGCGCCGGCCTCGCCGGCGTCTTGCGGACGTGGCCCCGGTGTGCGCTCGACTTGAGGATCGCGGCCTCGGCGCGCTGATGGTCCAGCGGCTGTTTCGCCGGGCCGGGCGCGGCCCGGTCGAAGCAGAGGTCGATGAACTGGTTGCGCCAGTTGTAGAGCCCTGAGCCGTCGCTGATGATGTGGTCGAAGATCAGTCCGAACTGCCGCAGCTCGCCGTGCTCGACGAAGAAGCGCGCCGCCCAGAGCGATCCACGGAAGTCCACTCCGGCCAGCAGCGGGCGCCCGTCGGCCGGCAGGAAGGTGCTCACGGCGTCGGCCGGCCTGACCGACAGCGGCAGCCGGAGGTCATCGGGTTCGAACACGATCTGGACCGGCAGGCCGTTCGGCGCGATGACGAACTGGGTCCGTAGGATCTCGTGCCGCTCCACCAGTTGCGCGAGAGCGCGGGTCGCGGCGTCGACCCGGATGCCTGGTGGCAGGTCCCAGAGCCTCGACCAGGCCGGGAACAACTCCCCCCGCTCACGCCAGTACGATCTCAGCCACATCCGCTGCTGCGAGAGCGTCAGCGGGCCGCTGCGGGCGACGGTCGCCATGCCGGTCTCCTTCTACGCGCGGTGAGCCCGGAATCAACGTCCGAGCAGACTCGCCGCTGTCTCAAGGCCTGTCTGCGTGAACTGATAATCGTCGTCGTCTACCCCGTTGAGCAGCACGTGTCCGACGCCGGCCCGCAGATACTCGCCGAGCCTGGCGCCGACCTCGGCGTAGCTGCCGACGAGGAAGGGCGCGCTGGCCCGGCCGCTCTGGAAGGCGCCGAGCCAGTAGGGGTCACGCGCCGAGGCGTCGACCGAACCGCCGGTCGTCTCGTCGGCCGCCACGGCACGTTCGGCCAGTTCCCGCGACCAGACGTTCTGCGACTGCGCCTTGAGCAGCGTCTCCTGCCGGCCCAGCCAGGTCTGCCGGAACCTGGCCTCGGCCAGGTTCCACGCGCCGTCCGTTTCCGGTCGGCAGACCACGCCGATGCGGATCCCCAGCTCTCCCCGGAAACCACGCTCCTGCAAGGGTGTCAGGAACCTGTCCCGCCACTCGGCGTAAGGCGCCGGATGGGTCACGATGACGTCGGCGATGTCGGTGGCGACGCTCAGGCTGGCGGGCGAGGAGCCGGCGACGAAGATCTTGCACTGGCGGAGCACGTCCGGGCAGGGTTCGAGGCGGTGGTTCCGGTAGCTGTAGTACTCGCCCTCGTGGTTGACCTTCTCCCCGCCCAGCAACGCGCGCAGAACATGACCGTATTCACGCAGCCGGTCGTAACGCTGGTCGTGGCTCAGCGTGTCGCCGATCTGCCGCATCTCGTCGTCCCGCGCGCCGGCCACGAGATTGAAAAAGAGCGGACGCTGGTAGAGCGAGGCGTACGCCGAAGCGCACGCGGCCGCGGTGTGCGGTGGTGTGCAGGCCGGCTGGACCGC
The DNA here is from genome assembly GCF_035946395.1 of Actinocrinis sp. Classification (NCBI taxonomy): domain Bacteria; kingdom Bacillati; phylum Actinomycetota; class Actinomycetes; order Catenulisporales; family Actinospicaceae; genus Actinocrinis; species Actinocrinis sp. Next base: position 26,781 of record NZ_DASYZI010000064.1, on the reverse strand, counting down.
TATCAGCGGGATGAGATGACGGGTCACCGCGCCGAGGTGGGTGGCCACCATCCACGGGTCCACCTCGTGCAGGTTGTGCGGGACGAGGATGCCCTGCCAACCGGCTTCTTCACACGACTGTGCCGTGTGGGCAAGCCGGGTGCGCAGGTCCTGCGCGGGCTCATGCGAGCGGACGACTGTCTCCGGCGTCACCGCGTAGACGTGCATGCGCGTTGCGCCACCCATGGCGAAGGCCCGCTCAGCCCAGTTCGCCCGTGGGTGCGCCGAGTACTCCCGGCGGGTCGTTGAGCGTGCCGTTGGGCCGCAGGTCCTCGGGATCGACGTAGTCGCGGATCCGGCGGATCAGGGTCGTGCTGTTCTGGGCCACCCGGTGCGGCTCCCGCAGGTTGGTGATCTCCAGCCGGCCGCCCTCCACCGCCCGCAGGGAGTTGATGTAGGCCAGAATGGCGCGGCCCTGCGGATAGGTCATCAGGTAGTGGACGGCGAGCACGCCTCCGGCCGGATTGACCATCTGCCAGTACTCCCGCAGGAAGGCGAGAGTGTCCCAGGTGTCGATCCAGGCGAAGTCGATCAGACCCAGCTGTTCCCGGACCTGTGCGCCGCAGTCTTGCATGTCGCCCTCGATGACGCCGCACACCTTCGTCAGCCCCAGCTCGTCGAGGACGTCGAGCACCCGAGGGGCCGACGACGTGGGGTCGGTCATCCGATCGATGCACACCAGCCTGGGCTCGTACGGCTCATCATAGTAACCACTATATGCCAGCGGCTGGACTTCTGGCGCCGAGGGATCGCCGAGCAGGCTGCGCTCCGCCTCCACCGCCTCGACGTTGTCCTGGAGGGCCTTGGCGAGGAACGGGGTCGTGTATCCCATCCCGACCTCAAGCACGGTGCGCGGGCGGGTGGTGCGGATGAGCCAGTAGAGCAGTGGGGCCGTGGAGTCGGTGCCCATCTCCGGGACCAACAAGGGCCCTACTTTCGCGCGAAAGGCGTCATCAATCACGGGGCGCGAGTCTACGTTCGATTTATCGGCAGCCGCAAGAGTATTGGCAGGCGTTCCACCGGCAGTCGGCCCGTGAAATAGCCGGGCCGCCCACTTCCACCGACCAGGAGGCTGATTATCTCGGCACGGGCTGCGCACCCCCGGACATCAGCGAGCTGTGACGCACGCCTCCGGGGCATGGCGTCTTCGCGTGCCCGCAGCCGGTGAGCTCCCAGCTCCGGCGGCAATCCTACGCGAGAGCCGGGAGTAGGAGCCTGATCCAATCCGTCCCTCAGGCCCCTTGTCCGCGTGCGGCGCAGTCGCTAGGCTCGGCGCGTGCATCGGGCCGTGCTCCGATCGGTTCCGGTTTCACGGTGGGCATAAAGCGCGGCTAATCGGACAGATTTGGAATCGCGTGTATGACACGGGGCGTTGAAATCGGCGATACACCCGGCTCGTCGACGGGTGGCAGGATTCTCATCATTGAACCGCTTTCTTCGGGTGTGGAACTTGTGCGGGTCGCTCGGCGGCTGGGCCTCTCGACCGTGGTCGCCTCCTACGACGACGCGGAGCGCGCGCTCCCCCAGGACATGCGGCGCCACGTGGACACGCTGATCCGGGTCGACCCGAACGACGAGGCGGAGCTCACCGAGCGGATCGTCCGATTCCACGAACACTCGCCGCTGATCGGGATCGTGCCCGGAGTCGAGTCGTACGTCGCGGTCGCGGCGCGGCTGGCCGCCAGACTCGGACTTCCCGGGCAACCCGTGGCCACCGCCGAGGCCCTGCGAGACAAGTCCACGATGCGGGACCGGGTGCGCGCCGCCGGTCTTCGGGTTCCGCGTTACGCGCTGGTGACCGACGGCGCGATGCTCGACGCAGCCGCCGAGCACGTGGGCTTCCCGGCCGTGCTCAAGCCGGTCGCGTCCTCCGGGAGCGTGCAGGTAAGCAGAGTCGACGACGCCGAACAGTTGCGCCTCGCCTACCAGCGGATTCTGGAGGACCGGCGGCCCGACGACGTCGGGCAGTTCCTCGACGGGCGCGTTCTGCTGGAGCAGTACCTGCCTGGTCCCGACCTGAGTGTGGAAGGCTACGTCGTCGACGGCCGGGTCGAAGTGGTCTCCCTGACGAAGAAGTTCGTCGGCCCCGAACCGCATTTCGTGGAGGTCGGGCACGTCGTCCAGTTCGAGATGGACCAGGATCGCCGGGACGCGATCGAATCCTATGTGGCCGCCGTCTGCGAAGCGCTTGGCGTGGTGCTCGGTCCGTTCCACTGCGAACTGCGCCTCGTCGACGGGGAGCCGGTGCTGGTCGAACTGGGAGCCCGGTTGGCCGGCGGACGCATCGTCGCCATGATCGAGCTGGTGACCGGCCTCTCCCTGTGGGAGATCATGCTCGCCGCGCACGCCGGATGGGCCGTCGGGCCGGGGAACGACGCCGGCCCGCCGCAGGCGAAGTTCGCGGGCATCCACATGTTCACCGCGCCTGGTCTCTCGGCCGTCGGCGAAGTACGAGGCCTGGAACGGGTCCGGTCCGCCGATTACGTGCGGGAGGCCGAGGTGTACCTGCGTCCCGGGGATCAGATACCCGAGTTCGGCGACTTCCGCTCGCGGATCGGCCACGCGCTCTTCGTCGCCGACAGCTACGAGCAGGCTGTGGCGCGCAAGGCCGAGATCGAAGCGATGGTGCATTTTGGCTGACGACGGCGCGCCGCGCTATCTCGTGATCAACCGCTTCGACGACGAATGCGGGTACTACCACGACTTCTTCGCAGGACTCGATTGTCAACTGTTTTATATCACGCTCCCGAAGGGCTTGCCCGTCCTGGACCAGGACGGCGCCGTGCAGACCGTGGTCGTCCCGGACCTCGGCCTCGACACCGTCCTGGCGCAGGCGAAGGCACTGGTCGCGCGGCACGGCGAGTTCGCCGGGGTCGTCGGGATGTCCGAGCGCGACGTGCTGATGACCGCGCTGCTGCGGGAGGCGCTCGGGATCCCGGGCTGGCGCGGCGACTTCGTCAACAGGTTTCGCGACAAACCCACCATGAAGCGGCTGGTCGCCGAGGCCGGCCTGCGTGTTCCACGATTCGAGGAACTCGACGAGCGGCCCGACGCGGCAGGGATCGCGGCCCGCCTGGGGCTTCCCCTCGTACTCAAGCCCCGTTCCGAGGCGGCGTCCCGCGGCGTGGTCGTCGTTTCCGACGAGGCTGAACTCGCCGACCTGCTCGCCTCGATCGACCCCGCGCAGTACGAGTGCGAGGAGTTCGTCGGCGGCGCGGTCGTCCATGTGGACGGCGTCCGGCGCGACGGCGCCTTCCACTACGTCAGCGCCTCGGAATACATCAACACCTGCCTGGACTTCGTGCACGGCCAGTGGATCGGCTCCGTCATCCTCGATCCGGGCGAGGAATGCGACCGCTACACGCGCTTCACCGCGCTGTGCCTTGACGCGTTGGGCCTCACCGACGGGCCGTTCCATTTCGAGCTGATCGTGGCGGAACGCGGCGAGCCCGTCTTCCTGGAAGTCGCGATCCGGCCCGGGGGCGGCGAGGTCGCGTTCATCCACCAGGACCTGTTCGGTGTCAGCCTGTACGGCGAGGGACTGCGGGCCTCGCTCGGTCTGGCGGCGATGAACCGGCCGGATGAGTTCCGCGCGCCGGTAGGCGGCGGATGGCTGCTCATCCCGGAGCCCGAGCCGAGGCCGTGCCGCGTGCTCGCCCGCAACTCGATGGCCGGGACGGTCCCGGAGGTGTACGCGGAACTGCTCCCGCAGATCGGCTCGGTGCTCGACGGAACCGGCGGCTACGAGCGAATCGGCGGGCGGTTCCGGCTGCACGGCTTGGACGAGTCCTCGGTCCGCGACGCCATCGCGAGAGTGGCCGGGCTCTACGAACTCAAGGTCGAACCGGCCGCGACGGACGGGGCGGCGCCGGGCGGTGGCAGCCCCTATGCGGCCTGGATCAACAAGCCGCGAAGCGCGAAGGACGGTACATGGCGCTCGGCACGGTGAACGTCCCCACCACGGACGAACTGCGCGCGGATCCGGCACAGTTCTGGTCCCGACTGTCGGCCGACGCCGTCGGGCTCGACCTGCCCGCCGACCGGCGGCGTGCGGCCACCGGAGACGGCGGGCGCACGGTCGCCCACCTCGCCGGGCCGGTCCTCGGCAGCGTGCCGCAGACGGGTCCTGACATGTTCGCGACTTTACTCGCCGCGTGGTGCGCCGTGTTGCATCGGCACACAGGCCAGACCGACCTGGTGGTAGGAATCCGCAGCGGGTTCATCGATCGGGACCTGACGGATTCGGTGCCGGCAGGTATCACGCTGCCGGTGCGCATACTCGTTGATCCGAAAGCCGCCTTCAAGGAGCTCGTCGAGGGCGCCCGGCAGGCGCTTTCCTCGGCCGCGCGCCATGCCGACGCGCTGGACGCAACCGGGCCGGGAAGTATCTGGCAAGCCGCCGCGCCGGGCGTGCGCGTCGGTTTCGGCATTCTGCCGCCGGGCGGCGGCGAAGGCGCGTTGACATCCGTGTCGCATGCGACCGACACGGCCATCGACCTCGAACTGCTCCTCGGTTCCGACGGCTCGCACGCGATCCCGCACCTCGTCTACAACGCCGGCCTGTTCAACACGCCGACCATGGCGAGGCTCCTGCGCCACTGGGCGCACTTGTCCGCCGAGGCCGGGCGGGCGCCAGACGTGCAAGTCAGACTCCTGCCGGTGGAGGCGGGTGCCGCCGAACCGCCGTCTTGGGATCTGCCCGTTCCCCCCGGCTACCGGACGCCGGCGCCGCCGAGGGCCGGAGAGTCGCTCGTCGACCGATTCCGCGCGGTGGTCGCGCAGCACGGGGACCGGCCTGCGATCACCAGCCCCGGGGTCGCGTTCAGTTACGCCGAGCTGGAGCGCACCGCCCGGAGCGTGTCCCGGCGGCTGCCCCGGACACCCGCGGACGCGCCGGTCGCAGTGCTCTGTGACCACAACGCGTACCTCGCGGTCGGCGTGTGGGCGGCGCTCATGGCGGGCCGCGGCTATGTTCCGCTGGATCCGCGCCAGCCCGACGGCCGGCTCGCCCGGATCGTCGCCGACGCCCAGGTCTGCGCGATCATAAGCGAGTCCGGCTCGGCCACCCGCGCCGGGGCACTGGCGAAGGGCAAGCCGACGGTCACGCTGCCGACCCGCGCGATCGAGTCCGGGGCGGACATCGATACCGGCCAGCCGAACGCCGCCGACGCGCTCGCCTACCTGCTGTACACCTCCGGATCCACCGGGCGCCCCAAGGGAGTCGTGCAGTCCCACGAAAACGTGCTCGCCCATGCGCTCACATACGCCGAGCGGCTTCGGATCGGCCCCGGAGACCGCGTGCCGCTGCTGGCGAGGTTCACCTTCGACGCGGCGGTCATGGACTTCTTCGGTGCGCTGCTGACCGGCGCCAGCCTGCGCGTCATCGAGCCGGTCCAGCCCGCCCTCGCGCTCTGGCAGGAACTGGCCGAGGCCGATGTCAGCCTGCTGCACTGCACGCCGACCCTGTTCCGGCACCTGCTCTCGGACACCTCGGCCGGTGACGGCCTGCGCGCGAAGTTGCGGGCGGTCGTGCTCGGCGGCGAAGCGGTTCACGGCGATGACCTGCAACGATTCGAGGCCTGCTTCCCGGAGCCGTGCGCGTTGGTGAACGGCCTGGGGCCGACCGAGTGCACGGTCGCCCTACAATACCTGGCCCGCCGCGGCGATCCGGCGGCCGAGGTCACCGTCCCGGTCGGTCACCCGGTGAAGGGCGTCGAGGTCCGGCTCGTCGACGCGGACGGCCTGCCGACCGAGGTCTTCGGCGAACTCGAGTTCGCCGGCTCCCGGCTGGCGCTGGGCTATCTGCGTCAGCAGGAGGCCACGGCTTCCGCTTTCGGCGTACGCCAGGACGGCACGCGTTACTACCGGACCGGCGACCTGGCACGCCGGCTGCCGGATGGTTCGCTTGTGCACTGCGGGCGCAAGGACCGCCAGGTGAAGATCCGTGGCTTCCGGATCGAGCCCGGAGAGGTCGAGGCGGTGCTGCGCGCCCACCCGACCGTCGCACAGGCCGCAGTGGTCGTCGACGACGCGGACGGCCCCGCGCGGCTGATCGCGTATGCGAGCTCCTCCACTCCCGCGCCGCTGGACCCGCTGGAGCTCGCCGGTTACCTGGGCCGGCAACTGCCCGACTACGCGGTTCCGCTGTTCGTGGTGCCGGTCGCCGTCATGCCGCTCGGCCCCACCGGGAAGCTCGACGCTTCGAGGCTGCCCCGACCGCGGAGCGCGACGGCCGACGCGGCGCCGAGCGGCCCGCTGGAACGGGCCGTCGCCGGGCTGTGGTGCCGGGTGCTCGGGCTGGCGCAGGTCGGGCGGCTGACCAACTTCATGGCCGCCGGCGGCGACTCGATCCGGCTCATGGAACTGCTCGCTCTGGCCGAGGCCGAGTTCGGCGTGGCGCTTCCGGTCGTGCGCTTCCTGCGCAGCCCCACGGTCGCCGCGATGGCGGAACTCATCGAACGGATCGGGAAAGAATGACGCCCTGTCGGATCTTTGCGCCCTGGAGGGGCCGGCGTTGACCAGACTCCTGATCGGCAACGACTTCAGCGAGGACGTCCGTACGGATCGCGGCTGGACCGGCTGGTGGGTCCAGCGCCTGCTCTGGTTCGCCCGGGACGGGGACGTCCTGGTCCTGCCGTCGGCGCCGGAGGGCGAATTCCTGGAGTACGTGACCGGGCTGACGGGCACTCACCCCGAGTCTCTGCGCTTCGTCACGCCGCGCTCCGCGGGCCAAGGCGGCCTCACCGCGCAACAGCTCGCCGATGCCGACATGGTCGAGGCGGTGCACGCGGCCGTGGCCGAACTGGACGTCACCGAGGTGCAGTCGCTGTGGCCCGACGCCGCGGTCGCCCAGCTGGCCAGACGGATCGGACTGGCGCACGCCCTGCCCGGCTACGGCTTCGTCGAGCAGGGCGGCGGATTCCTGGTGAACAGCAAGTCCTTCTTCCGCGCCGTGGCCGGCGGGGTCGGAGCCCGGATCCCGTCCGGCGCGGTCTGCACGAGTCGGCAGGCGGCCGAGCGCGCCATCCTGGACCTGCTCGATCTCGGCACTCCAGTCATGATGAAGCACGATTATCTGTCGGGCGGGCGCGGCAACGAGATCCTGAGCGCGGACGAGACCGTGCGCCCCGTCGGCGCCCGGCGCACCGTTCGCATCGGCGGTCAAGCCGACGTAGCCGCCTATCTGGACGACCGGTGGGATTGGCTCAGCAGCGGCGGGCGCGGCCGGCCCGTGGCGGAGGTCTACCACCGGGACAGCTCGGCCTACTTCGTCGAGTTCTTCGTCACGGACGCGGGAGCGCGACTCGGCGGCGACGGTGAACTGCTCTCCGCGCCCTACGCCGTCGGCCAAGTAATGCCCTCGGTCGGGCTTGAGGACGAGGTGCTGCGGGAGATGGTCGACAGCGCTCGGCGCCTTGCGAGCGCGCTGCACGCCATCGGTTACCGCGGCGTGCTCAGCCCCGACGCGATCGTCACGCCGGAACGGGACGTGCTGTTCACGGAGTTCAACGGCCGGGTCACCGGCTCCACGCACATCTACGACCGGATCGGCAGGCACGTGGTCGGGGACGGCTTCGGCAAGGACCGGGTCATCCTGGAGCGGGTCTGGCCGGAGGGCTGGTCGGTGGAGTCCTTCGCCGCGATGGTGCGGCGGCTCGGCGAGGCGGGATTCGCGTACGACCGCGACAGCAGGAGCGGGGTCGTGCTCACGAACGCCTTCGACGGCGAGAACGGCGTCATGTACTGCGTGGTCGCGGAGGACCTCGACCAGGCCTGGTCGCTCGACTCCGAACTGAAGAACGTGTTCGCCACGCGGTAACCGGGCGCGCGGACCCGGCCCGACCAGGAAGTGGGATGGAGACCATGAGCGACGTAGTCGATCAATTGACCGAGATGTGGAACGAGCTGCTGGAGCCGACGCAGATCACGCCGGACTCAGACTTCTTCGATTGCGGCGGAACCTCGGTCACGGCGGTGTACTTGGCCGCGGCGGTCCAGGAGTCGCTCGGCGTGGCGCTGGACGCGATCGAGGTGGTCAAGTTGCGGACGTTCGGCGCCATCGCGCAGACCCTCTCCGAGCGGCTCGGCGCCTAGGGAGTGTTCGAGAGACGGGGCCGGCGGTTCGCACGGTCCCGCAGCGCGCCGACCGCCGTCGCCCCTGAAGGAGTGCCATGACGCGTCCGACCGCCGCGCCCTCGACCGCCGCGGCCCGCTGCCCTGTGCCCGTGCGGCTTCCCGTCGCACGCACCACCCCCTTCGACCCTCCGGAAGAACTCGGCAGGCTCAGGGCCGACGACCCGCTTCGCCCGCTGGTCTATCCGGACGGGCACGTCGGCTGGCTGGTCACGAGCTACGCGCTGGCCCGGGACATCCTCGCCGATTCCCGGTTCAGCGCCCGCTCGGAGCTGAAGCGGGTACCGGTGAGGCGTCCGGGCGCCGAGCCGTTCATCGGCGAGCCGGCGCTGCCCGGCTGGTTCGTCGACATGGATCCGCCGGAGCACACCAGGTACCGCAGGCTGCTGGCCGGGCAGTTCACTCTCAGACGGCTGACCCGGTTGCAGCCCGAGGTCGACCGGATCGTCGCCGACCGGCTCGACGCCCTGGCCGCCGCCGGGCCGCCGGCCGACCTGGTCGAGCTGTTCGCGCTGCCGATCCCGTCACTGATGATCTGCGAGTTGCTCGGGGTCCCGTACGCGGACCGCGAGAGCTTCCAGCGCGACAGCAACGCCCTGTTCAGTCTGAAGGTCACCGCGCGGGAAGGCGCCGAGGCGATGGACCGGCTGACCGGTTACCTGCTGGAGCTCGTCCGGCGCAAGAGGGCCCGCCCGCGGGACGACCTGCTCAGCGGCCTGATCCTGAGCGGAGGGCTGGGCGACGCGCAGATCGCCGGCGCCGGAGTGCTGCTGCTGACCGCCGGGCACGAGACGGTCGCCAGCATGCTCGGCCTCGGCACGTACGCCCTGCTCAGCCATCCGGCGCAGAAGGAGCGGCTGACGGCGGGCGCCGTGCAGGCGGATGTCGCGGTGGAGGAGCTGCTGCGCTACCTGACCATTTTCCAGTTCGGCGTCCCGCGAAGCCCGCTGGAGGATGTCGAGCTCGCCGGCCGGACGATCCGGAAGGGCGAGAGCGTCACCGTCTGCCTGCCCGCCGCGAACCGGGACCCTGACCGCTTCGAACTGCCGGACGAGCTGGACCTCGGCCGCGCGGCGCGCGGCCACCTCGCGTTCGGCTACGGCGTGCACCAATGCATCGGCCAGAACCTGGCGCGCATGGAGCTGCGCACGGCGCTGCCGGCGCTGCTGCGGCGATTCCCGGAGCTGGAGCCGGCGGTGCCGGCGCACGAAATCCCGCTCGCGAATGATGCCGGCTTCTACGGGGTGCACCGCCTTCCGGTGCGTTGGCAGGACCGGGACGCCAAGAGGACAGGGTGAGGACGAGTGCGAGTCATCGCTGACAGGGACGTGTGCATCGGAGCCGGCCAGTGCGTCATGGTCGCTGCGCGCTTCTTCGACCAGGACGACGAGGACGGCCTCGTCCTGGCGTCGGCTTCGCGGGTGCCCGAGGACACTCTCGGTCTCGTCCGCGAGGCCGTCTCGCTGTGCCCCTCAGACGCGCTCAGCCTGGTCGAAGACGACTGAGAGGACATGGTGTCACAGGACCATGACACGTTCGCGACGGCAAGTACGCACGCTGGGCGAGGGTGCCGAGCGGTCGGCGCTCCTTACCTGACATCTGGATCGGAACGACACGAGTCGGATGATGAACAGCAACGTGGTACCGCATCCCAGCAGCAACCTCCTTCCACTTCGGGCCACCCATCGCCCTCGGCACACCTCCCCCGGCGCTTCGGCGGTTCTCCCCCTGGAAGCGCTGCTGCCTGCCGACTCGCCGCGGCTGGCCGGTCCTGATCCGCAGCATGTGCGGTTGCTGGCCGATACGGCGCAGGCCCTTCCTCCGGTCCTCGTGCACCGCACGACGATGCGGATCATCGACGGCATGCACCGGCTGCTGGCCGCGCGGCTGCGCGGCGAGGCCGACATCGCCGTGGAGTACTTCGACGGCAGCGCGGATGACGCCTTCGTGCGCGGCGTGCGGGCGAACGTGACCCATGGACTGCCGCTGTCACGGTTGGACCGCGAGGTCGCGGCGGCCCGCATCATCGGCTCACACCGGCAGTGGTCGGACCGGGCGCTGGCCGACGCGGTGGGACTCAGCGCGCCGACCGTCGCGGCCATCCGGCGGCGGCTGTCCGGGTCCGAGCCGGCGATGGAGGTGCGGCTGGGACGGGACGGGAGGTCGCGCCCCCTGAGCACAGCCGAGGGCCGGCTCAAGGCAAGCCGGATCCTGGACGAGCGCCCTGACGCTTCACTACGGCAGATCGCCCGCGAGGCCGGCATCTCGGTGGGTACCGCCCGCGATGTCAAGAAACGCTTGAACCGCGGTGAGGATCCCGTTCCCGCGAGGGTCCCGGCACGGCGCGCCGCGGCGCACCCGCCCGACACGGGAACGGCTTCGCTGGCGCCGACCGCCGAGGCCCTCGCGTCGCGCACCGTCCAGTTCGACGTGGCCGCACTGCTGCACATCCTGCGCCGGGATCCGTCACTGCGCTTCACCAACGTCGGCCGGGCGCTGCTCCAGTGGCTCAGCGTGCAGGAACTCGATCCCGACGGCCGGCTGGACCTGGTGCGCTCGGTCCCGCCACACTGCCGGACCAGCGTCGCGGCGCTCGCGCGCAACTGCGCGGAGGTCTGGCAGGAGTTGGCCGTCGCGCTCGAACACGAGCCGCAGGCTGTCGCCTGACGCCGTCCGAGCACCGTGATACGACGCCGCGCATCCGGCCGTGACGACGACTCAGGTGTGTGAAAGCGGGTTCACGCGACTCCGGAGTCGGCGGGCCGTTCCCCCGCAGCGCGCGCGGGCGCGGATGTCAGGGCGTACTGGCTCATCAGATCCGCGAGATCTCGCGCGGCGCCGCGCCGCGCCGTTGCGAGCCGCTCGATCACCCGCGCCCTGATGTCCTCGCTCTTCTCCTGGCTCAGCTTGAACATGGAATCCGCCGACGTCACGTGAAATCGGAACGCGCCGACTCCCGAACCGATCGACCGGAAGTAGTCCAACGAGGAAGAGGCGTCCCACCCGGCTCCGAAGCGGGCCTCGAACAACTCGGCGGTGCGGGTGACGACCTCCAACGTCGCCTCAAGGCCATCCAGCGGTTCCACCCTGCCCGCGAGGTGCACCGCGACGAAGTCCCACGTCGGCGATGCGGGCGTGACCTGGTAGTCGACCGGGGTGATGTAACTGTGTGGCCCGGCGAAGATCAACCGCCCCTGCGTTCCGTCTTCCAGCGCCGCCCAGTGCGGGTTGGACCGGTTCATGTGACACAGCATCACCGAACCTTCGAGCGGCCCGGTGGGCGCCGTCTCAGGCGCTGGGATGACCGGCAGATGCGTTGCGTAGGGCACTGCGGGGCCGTTGGACGCGAACGTGGCGAGCGGGTATTGCTCAAGGATGGTGCGCATCCACGCCTCTGTTTGCTCCTGGTAGAGCGGTGGTACGTACACCACGCCTCCTAACGGCTCATCGGATGCGGCGCAGGACCGAGCGGACGATCTCCCCGCTGCGCACCGCGGTCGTGGACAGCAGGCCCGCCGAGATGCCGTGCGACGGTTCCGCGACCGCGCCCTGAAGATAGATCGCGCAGGCGACCGCATCCGAGGTGATCACGCGGTAGTCGCGGTCCAGCACCAGCCGCCCGTCACCGTCGTGCTTGCACTCGGCCGCGATCGCATCCAACAGCGGCGCCGGATCTGAAGGGCGATACCCCGTCGCATACACCACGGCGTCGGCACTGAGCGTCTCCACCCGACCCGTCAGCAGGGACTCGACGTCGACGCGCACGCCATCCGCGCCTTCCTCGACGGCGCGAACCGTGGAAGCGTTCATGATCCGCAGACGCGACGTGCCGCCGGCCACACGCTCTTCATATTGCGTGCGGTACAGGCTTTGGCACAGTTCCAGGTCCACCACCGAGTAATTCGTGTTGGCGTGGTAGGCCAGCATCTGGCGCCTGATGTCCTCCGGCGCGCTGTAGAGCAGGTCGACGGATTCGGGATCGAAGATCCGGTTCGCGAAGGCGCTGTCGTCCGCGACGCCGTATCCGAAGCGGCTGTAGACCGTGCAGACCTCCGCGGTGGGGCAGCGCCGCAGAAGACAGTCGGCGGCCTCGGCCGCGCTCTGCCCCGCCCCGACGACGAAGATCCGGCGCGGATTCGACGCGGCGAGGTCCGCGACGGCGTCCATCAGGCGGGCGCTGTGCCAGACACGGTTGGACGTGACGACGCCGTCCGGCAGGTGGGGAGTGATGCCGGTGCCGATCACCAGATTCGCGGCCCTCTGGACCACCTGCCGATCAGGCCTGCCGGCTTCGCGGCCGACGATGTCGAGGTGGGTTACGACGCCCGCGTCGACGACCGGCTTGATCTGCGTCACCTCGACGCCGTAGCGTACGCGGCCGGCGAACGGCAGTGCTGCCCATTCGAGGTAGTCGTGGAACTCGGTGCGGGAGGGGAACATCGTGTGGTTGTTGATGAAGTCCGGCAGCCGGTTCTTGGCGTGCAGGTAGGCGACGAAGCTGTACTCACTGGCCGGGTTGCGCAGGGTGACCAGGTCCTTGAGGAAGGAGACCTGCATGGTCGCGCCCTCGATGAGCATCCCGCGGTGCCAGCCGAAAACCGGCTGGCGCTCGAAGTAGGCGTGAGTGAGCGGCCGCGGCGCGGCGCCGCTGCGGGCGGCCTCGTCGGCCGCGATGGCCACCGCCAGATTGGACGGCCCGAACCCGATTCCGGCGAGGTCCACGCCGGAGTACTGCGGCTCGGACGCCGGTGATGTCGTCATCCCGTTACCCGCCTCTCAGTGATAGATGGGCGCGAGCCGTCGTGCCGGAAATGAGGTCGCGGAAACTGAAGCGGACGCGGCGAAATACGTGTACGGCGCAGCTGCCGCACACGCGCTCCGGAACCCGTGCCCGGGGTTCTGCACGCCCGCGCGCAGCGGCCGTCGCCGACCCCGGCACCGCACGCGGCGCGACCCAATCCGCCAGAACCCTGCGTCCGCATCGTTCCCCACGACAGGGCCGGTGTGCAACCGCGCGGTTTTTACAGTTGAGCGCATTCCGGAACAACACCGGGACGTATTTGTCAACGTTCTGCGCGCGGCGGCGTCGCGTCCGGGCCCCGATATCGCGCCTCCCCGAACTCGGCCGGGGCCGCGGCGCAGGGCCGGCCGGCGCACAGCGGCGGGCGAGCCCAAGGCCACACAAGAAGCCCTGGCCAAGTTCGAAGAACCGGTATTGCACGGTTGGGCGCACGGCAGTCGTGCCGATAATGTGCCGATCACTTCATCTGTCACGTCGTCATCTGGCCGAATCCCCCGAAACCCCGGTTCCCGAAATGCGATCCGGCGTCTGGGGCGTCGTCAGCGCGGCCCCCGGGCCGGACTGCGGGCAGAACGTCGGGGAGGTGTTCTTCTTGCACGTCGAACAGGAAGCGCTCGGCCGGTTCGAGGCGGTCGCGCAGGCCCGGCCGAGCGCGGTGGCGGTGCGGTTCGAGGGGCGCGGTCTCACGTTCGGCGAGCTCGACCGCCGGGCCGACACGTTCGCCGGGCTGCTGCGCGATCGGGGCCTGGGCCCGGAATCCGTCGTCGGGGTCTGCGTCTCGCGCGGGGCGGCGAGCGCCATCGCCCTGCTGGGCACCCTCAAGGCCTCGGCCGCTTACCTCCCGCTCGACGCGGCGCTGCCCGCCGCCAGGCTCGACGACGTGCTGCGGATCGCCAAGCCGGAACTGGTCGTCGCCGACGCGGCGGGGCGGGGCGCGCTACCCGACCTGCCGTGCCCCCTCATGCCGTTCGAACAGGTCGAATCGGCGCCCCGGCACGCCAGAGCGGATCGGCGCACCGGTCCTGATTCGCTCGCGTACATCGTGTTCACCTCGGGCTCCACGGGTGCGCCGAAGGGCATCGAACTGCCGCGGCGCACCCTCGATCATCTGGTCGGCTGGAGCCTTGAGGGCAATCCGGCGCCGCGCAACTGCCTCCAACTGGCCGCGCTGAGCTTCGACGTCTCCATCCAGGAGATGATGGTGACCCTGGCCGGGGGCGGCACGCTGACCGTAGTGCCCGAGCAGTCCCGCAAGGATCCGCGCGCCGTGCTACACCTGATGGCCCGCGAGCGCGTGGTCAGCAGCCACATGTCCCCGGCCATGCTCGGCCAGGTCGCCGAGGCGTGGGCCGACGACCCGGTCGGCCTCGAACTGCGGCAGATCTACCTCGCAGGCGAGGCCGTGCGGCTGACCCCGCCGATCCGGCGTTTCCTCGAGGCGCTGCCCGGTGTGCTGTTGCAGAACGAGTACGGCATGTCGGAGGCCCAGGTGGTCACCCGGTGCACGATGCTCGGCGATCCGCAGCAGTGGCCTGACTTCCCGCCCATCGGCGAGCCTGTGCGCGGGGCGGCGATCCGGCTGCTCGACGAGCGGCTGCGGCCGGTTCCGATCGGCGGGCGCGGGGAGCTGTACGTGGCCGGAGTCTCGGTCGGCCGGTCGTACCGGGCACGCCCGGAGCTGACGGCCACTCGGTTCGTCGCCGACCCGTACGGCGACGAACCCGGCGCGGTCGTCTACCGGACCGGGGACCTCGGCGAGCTCAAGGCGGACGGGCGCATCGAGTTCCTGGGGCGCGCGGACGAGCAGATCAAACTGCGCGGCTTCCGGGTCGAGCCGGGCGAGATCGACGCGCTGTTCGCCCGGCACCCGGCGGTCGCGCAGGCGGTGACGGTGCTGCGCGAGGACCGCCCGGGCGACCAGCGCCTGGTCACCTATGTGCGGGGCCGCGACGGCAAGGTGCCCGTGCCCGAACTGCTGGCGGAGGCCGCGCGGCGCCTGCCGGACTACATGGTGCCTTCCGCGGTCGTCGTGCTCGAACGTTTTCCGCTCAACTCGAACAACAAGGTCGACCGCCGGGCGCTGCCGCCACCGGACACCGGGGCCGGGACCAGCGCCGACACCCCCTCGCGCGGCCCGCGAACGCCCCGGGAAGAAGTCCTGCGCGACCTGTTCGCCCGGGCTCTCGGCGTTGCGACGGTGGGCATCGACGACGACTTTCGCGCCCTGGGCGGTCATTCGCTGCTGGCCAACAAGCTCACCGCGCTGATCCGCCGCACGCTCGGGGCCGAGCTCACGGTGCGCGCCGTGTTCGAGGCCCGGACCGTCGCCGGGCTCGCGGCGCTGTTGGAGGCGCCTGCCACGGCGACCGCCGCCGGGCCGCCGCTGGCGCGCCGCGACCGCCCAGAAACACTGCCGCTGTCGTTCAGCCAGAGCCGGCTGTGGTTCCTCGACCAGTTGGAGGGGCCGGGACCGGCGTACAACGTCGTGGTGCCGCTGCGGCTCACCGGCGCGCTCGATCCCGATGCGCTACGCGCCGCGCTGGCCGACGTCGTCGAACGGCACGAGACACTGCGCACCGTCTTCCCGGACGACGGCGACGGGCCGCGCCAACTGGTCCTCGGGATCGAGCGGAGTACGCCGCCGCTGCACATCATCGAGATCGACGACGCAGGACCCGACACTGCCGTGGCGGCGGCCGCGGGGCACGCCTTCGATCTCGCGCGGGAGTGTCCGCTGAACGCGGTGTTGCTGCGCCTGGCACCGGACAGCCACTTGCTGGTCCTGGTCGTGCACCATATCGCCGCGGACGGCTGGTCGCTCACGCCGCTGCTCGACGACCTGGCCATGGCCTACGCGGCTCGGCGCGAAGGACGCGCGGCGGACTGGGAACCGCTCGCGGTGCAGTATGCGGATTACACCCTCTGGCAGCGTGACCTGTTCGGCGGCGCACAGCCCGAAGGCGCGGTGGCCGAGCACGAGGCGTACTGGATCAAGGCACTGCGAGGATTGCCCGACCGCAGCGACCTGCCGGGCGACCGGCCCAGGCCGCAGCGACGCACGGGTGACGGCGGCTCCGTGCCCATCGACATCGACGGTGCCCTGCACCTGGCCCTGTCCGAACTGGCCCGTGAAGCCGACGCCACCGTCTTCATGGTGATGCACGCCGCCATCGCAGTTCTGCTGTACGCGATGGGCGCGGGCACGGACATCCCGCTCGGCGCGCCGACGGCCGGGCGCACCGACCCTGCACTCGACGGCGCGGTCGGCTGCTTCGTCAACATGCTGGTGCTTCGGGCGGACCTGTCCGGTGACCCGACGTTCCGGCACCTGCTCGCGGCGCTGCGGGACACCGACCTGGCCGCGTACGCGCACCAGGACCTGCCGTTCGAGCGGGTGGTCGATCTCACGGGTCCGGCACGTTCGCTCTCCCACTCCCCGCTGTTCCAGGTCATGTTGGCGTTCAACAACACGGTTCAGGTGGCCCCGCGGCTGGCCGGGTTGCTCGTCGAGCCCGTCGAGGTGCCGGTCGGCAGCGCGAAGACGGACCTGAGCTTCAACCTGCGCGAGACGCTGGACGCCCAGGGCCGGCCCGCGGGCATCGGCGGCGCCCTGGTTTTCGCGCGGGACATGTTCACGCCGCAGACTGCGCAGCGGCTCGCGGCGCGGCTGAAACAACTGCTGCACGCCTTCACCGCGGACCCGGATCTGCACGTGGGAGCAGCCCCGATCGTCCTTCCAGCGGAACGCGGGTGGCTGCTCGACGACTGCAACGGCGCCCGCGGCTCGGCACCGCCCACGACACTGCCGCGGCTGTTCGCCGAACAGGCGGCCCGCTGCCCGGACGCGGTGGCGGTCACGGATCGCACCGGTTCACTCACCTACGCCGAGCTCGATGCGCGCACCGCACGGGCGGCGAAGGTGTTGGCCGCGCACGGTGCACGGCCGGGCACGTTCGTCGCGGTCGCGCTGCCGAGATCGGCACGCCTGGTCTGCGCGCTGCTGGCGGTGGCCAGAGCGGGAGCGGCGTTCGTCGTGATCGAACCGGACTATCCGCAGGAGCGGATCAGACTTCTACTGGCGGACGCCGGCCCGGTGGCGACGGTGGCCGACGAGGCCACTGCCGCGTTCATCCGTGCGGCAGGGCACGAAGTGCTCTCCCCCGCGGCGCTGCTCGACACGGTCACGCACGACGGCGGTCAGGCCGCATCGCGTTCAGCCGAACCGGTGGAGGCCGGACCGGGCGATCCCGCCTACCTGCTGTACACGTCAGGCTCCTCGGGGGCGCCGAAAGGCGTCGTGGTCGAGCACCGCTCGTTGGCCTCGTATCTGGTGCAGGTCCGCGCCGCCTACTCGGACGCCTCGGGTTCGACGCTCCTGCACTCCCCCGTCTCCTTCGACCTGACGGCCACCGCCCTGTGGGCCCCGCTGGTCTGCGGCGGCCGGGTTCTCGTCGGAGACCTCGACGACGAGGGCCCGCGCCCGACACTGCTCAAACTCACCCCGTCGCACCTCGGGATGATGCGCGCCCTGTCCCGCGACCCCGCGCCCTCGGGCACCCTGATCGTCGCGGGCGAGGCGCTGACCGGCGGGCAACTCGCGCGCTGGCGGGACGAGCATCCGCAGGTGACGGTCATCAACGCCTATGGGCCGACCGAGACGACGGTCAGCTGTTTCGACTTCACGCTCAAACCCGGCGACCCGACCCCGCCGGGCGCCGTGCCGATCGGCCGGCCGTTCGCAGGCGTCTCAGGGTACGTGCTCGACCGCAGGCTGCACCTAGTGCCGCCCGGCGTGCCGGGCGAGTTGTACGTATCCGGGTCCTGCCTGGCCCGCGGCTACTGGCGCCGGCCGGGGCTGACCGCCGAGCGGTTCGTCGCGGACCCGTTCGGGGCGCCCGGCGCCCGCATGTACCGCACCGGTGACGTGGTGCGCCGGCTGGCCGACGGCACCCTCGAATACGTCGGACGCGCCGACGGCCAGCTGAAGATCCGCGGGTACCGCATCGAGCCCGGAGAGATCGAGGCGGCCGCAGCGCGCCATCCCGGCGTGGGGCAGGCCGTCGTCGTCGCCCGGCAGGACGGTGAGGCAGACCAAAGGCTGATCGCTTACGTCGCGCCGTCGTCCGGCGCGGACCTGGACGCCGCGCAGGTCCGAGCCGGCCTGGCCGAGCGCCTGCCGGCCCATCTGGTGCCGTCGGCGGTCGTCGTGCTGCCGCGTCTTCCGCTCAACCGCAACGGGAAGGTGGACCGCGCCAGGCTGCCCGCGCCGCCGCAGCCCGCCGCCGCGACGGCCGGGCGAGCGCCGCGCGACCGGCGGGAGGAGCGGCTCTGCGAGCTGTTCGCGCAGGTGCTCGGCCTGGCCGAAGTCGGTCCCGACGACGGGTTCTTCGCGCTGGGCGGCCACTCGCTGCTGGGCGCCCAGTTGGTGATGCGGCTGCGCGAGCAGTTCGGCGTCAGGCTGGCGCTACGCGACCTGTTCGAGGCACCGACCCCGGCGGGGCTGGCCGCCCGGCTCGACGAGGGTGCGGCCGGCGGGTTCGGCAGCACCCTGCTGCCGCTGCGCCCGGACGGTGCGCTGCCCGCCCTGTTCTGCGTGCACCCGGTCACCGGCGTCAGCTGGTGCTACGCCCGGCTGGCCGCGTTCCTGGCCTCCGACCGGCCGATCTACGGGCTCCAGTCGCCGATGCTGACCGCGTTGGCGGCGCCGCCGGCGACCGTCGCCGCCCTGGCCGCGCACTACCTGGCACGCGTCCGGCAGGCGCAGCCGGAAGGGCCCTACCACCTGCTGGGCTGGTCGTTCGGCGGGCTCGTGGCCCACGAGATGGCCGTGCAGTTGCAGCAGGCCGGGCAATCGGTCGGCACGCTGACCTTCCTCGACAGCCACCTGCCGGGAGCCTCGGACGACGACGTGACCGACGCGCCCGACCGGCGGGCACTGCTGCGGGCCTACGGGGTGCGGCAGGTGGAACTCGACGACGACGCCGTCGACGCCGTCTACCGCGCCATGGAGGACAACAAGCGGCTGGAGCGGAGCTTCACGCCGAACGTCTTCACCGGCGACGTCGCGTTCTTCAGCGCGGCGCGGGGACGGGCGGCCCACTGGCGCGGGGCCGAGCAATGGCGCCCCCACGTCACCGGCGTCATCGCCGAACACGAGGTACCGTGCCGACACCTGGAGATGACGCAGTCCCGGTCGCTCGCCCTGATCGCCCGGGTGCTGGAACGGCGCCTGTCCGGCTGACGGGCGGGCGGCGGCAATGAGACAGACGACCACGACGAGCGGAGAGCGCAACCATGACAAGGCTGCTGGTCGGCCACGATTTCAACGAGGACCTGCGGACCAGGCACTCGGCCGCCTGGTACTGCCAGCGGCTGGCCTGGTTCGCCGAGGACGGCGACGTGCTCGTGCTGCCCGTCGCCCCCGACGAGGGCTGGCTCGAATACGTCGGCGACCTGACCGGCACCGACCCGGCGACCCTCGCGGTGGTCGTGCCGCCGCCCGGTGCCGCCGGGTCGGGGCAGCTGACCAAGGACCGGCTGCGCGACCCGCGTTTCCTCGCCGAGTTGCGCGCCGCGGTCGCGGGCCGACCCGTCGAGTACGTGTACGCGCTGTGGCCGGATGCCCGCGTCGTGGAGCTCGCCGCGCACCTCGGCGCCGAGCGGGCGGTGCCGGGATACCGCTTCCTCACTCAAGGCGGCGACGCGATCGCGAACAGCAAGGCCTTCTTCCGGGCGGTGGCCTCGGGCATCGGGCTGCCCGTCGCCGAGGGCACGGTGGTGCGCAGCCGGCAGGCCGCGGAGGAGGAGATCCTGCGACTGCTCGACGACGATCATCCGGTGATGCTCAAGAACGAGTTCCTCTCCGGCGGGTGGGGCAACGAGATCCTCACCCGGCGCGGCGGGGTGCGCCGCCTCGGCGCACGCCGGCTCGTCGAGCTGGAGGGCCGCTCGTCGGTACGCGAGTACCTGGAAGAGCGCTGGCCGCGCCTGACCGACGCAGGGCGGCACGAACTCGTCGTCGAACGCTACTTCCCGGAGAGCCAGGGCGTCTTCGCCGAGTTCTCGATCGAGGACGACGGCGTGCACTACGGCGGCCAGGGGCACCTGCTCTCGACGCCGTACGGCGGCGCGTCGATCACCCCGGCGGCCGACGTCGACCCGGACCGCATGGCCGAGGTCGTCTCGGGCGGCCGACAGCTGTGTGAGGCGATGCGGGCGATCGGATACCGGGGCGTGCTCAGCGCGGACGCGATCGTCACCCCCGCCGGGCAGGTGATGTTCACCGAGTACAACGGCCGCTCCACCGGATCGACGCACGGCTACCAGATCGTCGGCCGTAAGATCATCGGCCCGGATTACGCCGAGGATCGGGTCATCGTGGAGCGCCTCGGCACCGACGCGTGGTGCATAGAGTCGTTCGCCGAAGCTGTCCAGATGCTGCGGGCGTCCGGCTTGCAGTACGACCCGCAGACCCGGCGTGGCGTGGTGTTTCTGCACGCCTTCGACCCGGGCACCACGTCGGTGCCCTACGTCGTCATCGACGAAAGCATCGCCGCGGCCGCCGAAATCGAGGTGCAACTCGGGAAGGCCTTCGACTTCGTGCCACGCCTGACCTGACCCGCCGGGGCTCCACCGCCGCCCAACCGGCCGCCACCGATGCGCCGCCTCCCTCTCCGACGAAGCTGAAGGAACCGACCGTGTGCGCTCACCGCGTGGAGCGGGTACTGCTCGTCAACGCCGCCACCGATGAGGGAGTCTCCTCGATCGCGAACGACGGCACGTTCCCGGCCCTCGGCGTCGTGTCACTGGCCACCGCGCTGCTGCGGCACCGCCCGTGGCTTGAGGTGATCGCGGTCGACGGGCAGGTGACCCCGATGGCCGAGATCGAGCGGCTGGTGTGGGACTTCGCCCCGGACGTCCTGGGCGTCAGCGCCCTGGGCACGTCCTATGCCAATACCCTCGTGATCACCCGGGTGGGCAAGGATGCCGGCGCGGTGACGATCCTCGGCAACGACCAGGCTGCGGTACTGGCCCGGCAGATCCTGGCCCGGCGCCCCGAGGTGGACTACGTGTGCGCGGCCGACGTGGGCGAGTTCGCGCTGTGCGCCTTCGTGGACGCGCTGAACGGCGAGCGGCCGATCGAGTCGGTGCCGCAGCTGCTGTACCGGGGACCGGCCGGCATCGTGCACAACGACCTGCCGGAACTGCCCGGGCCGCCGGCGGGCGGCGGCCTGAGCGTACGCGTCCTGGACGCCATACCGGTCCCCGACCGCAATCTGATGCCCGAGGCGAACTGGCGCCAGTACCTGCTCAACTATCTCGATGTCTACGGCGGCCTGCACGACGCGGAGGTCACCGGGGTGACCACGATGAACCGGGCGCGCGGCTGTGCCCGCGCGAAATCCCCGTGCCACTTCTGCGGTATCGCGGACCTGTCGCTGCGCTTCTCCTCGCCGGAGGTGTTCTGGGCCGACGTGCGCGCCGCGCAGCGGCAGGTGGAAGCCTCGGTCTTCTACGAGGCCTTCGACAGCATGAGCAGCTCTCCGCGCTGGGTGCAGGAGCTGGTCGAGACCAGGCCCGACGACATCGGCGACCCGAAGTTCTTCGTCTACACCCAGGCGGCGGAGACCACGCCCCGGCTGGTCGACCTGTACCGCCGGCTCGGGGTGTACCGGGTGAACATGGGCCTGGAATCGGGCGACACCAGGATGCTCAAACTGCTCAAGGGACCGCGCGACAGCCTGGAGAACAACCGGCGCGCCGCGCTGCTGCTCAAGGAGGCCGGGATCCTCATCTACGGTTCGCTCGTTCTCGGCGGGCCGGGCGAGAACGCCGAAAGCCTGGAGCACACCGTGCAGTTCGCCCGCTGGCTGGTCGACAACGGGATGATGGCCGCGCTTCAGGCACAACCGCTGTACCCGGACTTCGGCGCGCTGACCGGCCGCTGGCTGATGAATCCGGGGCTCGCCCGGCAGGCGGCCGCCGAGCGGGGCTTCGAGATCCTCGACGAGGCGCTGCTCGACTCGATGCCGGCGAAGTACGGGAGCACCGACGTCATCGACTTCGACGAGATCTCGATGGACTGGTGCCGCATCTTCAGCCGGGTGGGCTGGGACGAACTGGTCGACGCGACGCGCGCCGTGCGCGCGTACGCCGACGGCCGCGGCACGGCGTCGGGCTCCTCGCGGATCTCCGCGGCGCAGCTCGGCGCCCAGTGAGGCCTCCCACGATCAGGGTTCGGCGAAAGTGGCTCTTCGAACGGTGAAAGTGGGGTCGCACGCCGGCAGGCCGAGGTTCTCCCGCAGCGTCGCGCCCTCGTACCCGGTGCGCACCAGCCCGCGCTCCTGGAGCAGGGGTAGCACGTTGTCGGCGAACTCGTCCAGGCCGCCCGGAACGAGGTGCGGCACCATGACGAAGCCGTCGCAGGCGTCCTGGTCGACCAACTCGGCCATCTGCGCGGCGACGGACGCCGGGGTGCCGATGAAGGTCTGCCGGCCGGTGACCTCGATGACCAGATCGCGGATGGACAGCTTCCCGGCTTCGGCGAGCGCGCGCCACTGCGCCGCGGTGGCCATCCGGTCGGGGTAGTGCCGGACGCTGGCGAGCCTGCTGGCGACCCCGTCCGCGTCGAGCGCCGGGTCGATCGCGGGCAGCGGCCCTTCCGGGTCGTAGCCGCTCAGATCGCGGTTCCACAGCTGCTCAAGGAAGCGGATGGCCGAGGCGCCGTCGATCTGGAGGCGGCGCACCACGCGAGCGGCCTCCTGCGCCTCGGCCTCGGTCTCGCCGAGGGCGAAGGTGCTGGCGGGCATCACCAGCAGGGAGTCGGCAGTACGCCCGTAGCGTGGCAGCCGCGCTTTCACGTCGGCGTAGAAACGCTTCTTCTCCGCGGTGTCGCTGTACATTCCGAAGATCACGTCCGCCGTGGCGGCGGCGAACTCGCGCCCCTGCTCCGAGCCGCCGGCCTGGAAGATCACCGGGACGCCCTGCGGGCCGCACGGCACATTGAACCGCCCGGCGATATCGAACTGCGCGTCGTGGTGCTCGAAGGCCCCGGCCCGCGGGTCGCGCAGGAAACGCCCCGCCCGCCGGTCCGCGACGACGTCGCCGGGGCGCCAGGAACGCATCAGCCCGAGTGCGGCGTCGAGGAAGAGCCGTGCCCGCTCGTAGCGCTGCTCCTGCGCCAGGAAGCCGCCGCGGCGGAAATTCTCGCCGACGAAGCGCTCCCAGGAGGTGACAACGTTCCAGCCCGCCCGCCCGCAGGTGAGTTGGTCCAGGGTGGCGAACTGCCGGGCCACCTCGTAGGGCTCGTTGAACGTGGAGTTGACCGTGGCGACCAGGCCGATGTGCTCGGTGACGGCGGCCAGCGCGGCGAGCATGGTGACGTTGTCGGGCCGGCCGGCGACGTCCCGTTCGTACACCCGGCCGTGCTGCTCGCGCAGTCGCAGCGCCTCGGCCAGGAAGAAGAAGTCGAACCCGGCGTGCTCGGCGGTGCGTGCGAGGTGCACGAAGGAGCCGAACTCCATGTAGTCGTGCCATGCGGGGTCGCTCCACACCGCGGTGCTGTTGGTGCCGGGGTAGAACGCCCCGAGGCGGATCCGCCTACGGGGCCGGTTCACGAGCTCCTCCAGTCGGTGCGCGCATAGCGGTTGGCGGGCCGCGCAAGGCCGAGCAGGCCGCGAAGGGTCGACGCCTCGTAGTCAGCGCGGAACGCGCCGCGGGCACGCAGCAGCTGAACCAACGACCGGGTGATCTGCCGCAGGTCGTACGGCAGCACGACGGGGCGCAGCCGGAATCCGGTCAGCCCGGCATCGGCCCACAGCGCGAGCCGGTCGGCCAGTTGCGCGGGAGTGCCGGCGAACAACGCGGCGCCGTCGTCTGGCGGTGACGCGTCGAGCGCGTCGAGCGCGGCAAGTCGGCGGGCCGCCTGGCCGGGTTCGGCGTCCAGGGCGACGGCCAGGTCGGCGAACACGTGCACTGTCTCGCCCGCCCGGTCCACGGCGCGCTGCTCTTCCCGCACTCGGGCGACCAGGTCCCGCGCTTCCTGCGGGCTGTGCGGCGTCACGAATACCACGTCCGCCGATGCGGCTGCGAAGCGCAGCGCCTCCTCGGTGTCGGCGAGCGCGCACACCGGCGGCTGGCCCTGCGGCGGCCGAGGCGTGACCGAGGGACCCTCGACGCTGAACCAGCGGCCGCGGAACCCGACGCGGTGCAGTCGGTCCGCGTCGAGGTACCGGCCGGTCGCCGGGTCCCGGATCTCGGCGTCGTCCTCCCAGCTGTCCCACAGCCGGCGCACCACCTCGACGTAGTCCGCGGCCTCGGCCCACGCCTCGGCCGGTCCGGTCGGCTCGCCGGCCGGGCGCAGCCGCGGATCGAAATGGCCGGCTTCCTCGGGGCGGCGCGCCACCTGGGCACACCAGCCGGCGCGTCCGCCGGCGACGAAATCGAGGGTGGCCACGGCCCGGGAAGTGTGGAAGGGCTCGGTGTGCGTGACGGTGACGGCCGGCACCAGCCCGACATGGCTGGTCGCCGGCGCGGTGCGGGCAGCCAGCGGGAGCGCCGCGAGTGTGCCGCGCACCTGGTCGGCGCGCCCGTCTGGGCCGTCGGGCCGGGTGGACTGGAGGGTGAGCCGGTCCTCGAAGGTGACGAAGTCGAGCGTCCCGGACTGCGCCTCGGCCACCAGCGCGGTCCAGTAGCCGGGGGTGAACAGCTCCCCCGCCGCGGCTGACGGGTCCCGCCACGATGCGGGGTGCCGGCCGGCACCGTCGAGCGCCACGGCGAGGTGAAGCGGAGGGGTGTCGTGCGCCACACGGTCTCCCGGATCTCGGAATCAGAACCTCGGAGCACAGGTGATTGTCGAGGACCCGGTGCGCCGCGGGAAGGGGTATAACGAGCGAATTTTGAACGGCGGGATGAATGTTGAACAGTTGCCGGCGCCTCGCGGAAGAACCCATAATGGCAGCCGTCACGGCGCTTGTCACGGCCGTGTCGCCATTCGTCCAAGCCGGCGGCCCCAATCGATGCGGCGCGGCTGCCGAACACCTCTTTTCACGCAGGTACCGCCCGCCCTTCGCACTCTTGAGCAATCCTTCCCCTGCCTGGAAGAAGATGACGTGCGTATTGCCATCGCCCACAACCTCCGAGTGACCGACGATGCCGAGGAGACGGTTTTCACCGCTCGCGAAACGGTGGAATACCTCACTTCGAGCATCGCGCGGGCCGGGCACGCGGCGATCACGCTGGAGGTCTCCGGGCCGGTCGAAAGCATCTTGCGCGGGTTGCGGGAGCACGATCCGGACCTGGTGTTCAACATCGCGGAGGGATGGGCCGACAGCGGTCGCCAGTCGTTCTACACTGCCCTGTTCGCACGCCTCGGCTTGCCTTATACGGGGTCGGGGCCGCTCGTGCAGGCGCTGCTGGTGAACAAGCACCTGACCAAGCTGGTGGCGCGGGAGCACGGGGTTCGCACGCCAGGCTGGCGCCTGGTGACCGAGCCGCGCGACCCGGACCTCTCCGGTCTGCGTTTCCCGGTGATCGTCAAACCGAACAGTGAGGGAACTTCGGCCGGGATCACCCAGAAATCCGTCGTGGCTAATCCGGCCGAGGCGATTTCCCATGCCTTTGAGCTGTTGGCGCAATATACGGGCGGAGTGCTGATCGAGGAGTACATAGCAGGCCGCGAGCTGACCGTTCCGTATCTGGCGGCGGTGGACAATGAGTTCGGCGGAGTGCTGGAGCCGACCGAAATCGTTCTGGATGCGGACGCGGAGCGCGCGTACAACATCCTCGACTACGGCTTCAAGAATTACCGGCGCCTGCCGGTGAGCACGTCCGCGCCGCGCGTGGAGTTCCAGACCCCCGCACGGCTGCCGGACGGGGTCGCGCGGCAGGCTCGTGAGACCACCCGCGCGGTTGTACACGCGCTGGGCTGCCTGGACATCGCCCGGGTCGACTACCGGCTCGGCGCGGACGGGCTGCTGTATCTGCTGGAGGCGAACGCGCTGCCGGGGCTTGAGCCCGGACTGAGCATCCACCGGGCAGCGCAGTTGGCCGGGCTGGACCCGCAGGACGGAGTGGTGCACGCGGTGATCGCGTCTGCCGCCCGGCGCTACCGGCTCGAAGCGCTCTGAGCCGCCGCGACCGACACAGGAGGCTGCCATGTGGGACGCGATCGTCGTCGGAGGGCGCTGCGCCGGCGCGGCAAGTGCGCGGCTGCTGGCCGACGGCGGCCGACGGGTCCTGCTGGTCGAGCGGGCCCGTTTCCCGGCGGACACGATGTCCACTTTGTTCATCCACCCGCCGGGCGTCGCGTTGCTCGCCGAATGGGGCGTGCTCGACGCCGTGGTCGCATCCGGATGCCCCCGCCTGGAGTCGATGTCCTATCACGTGCTCGACGTGACACTACGTGCTCAGATGCCCTCTGCGGACGGCGCCGCGACTGCTGCCGGCGCGGCCTTCGCGCCGCGCCGGCACATCCTCGACCGCGTCCTCGCGGACGCCGCCGTGGACGCCGGCGCAGAATTCGCCGACGGCTGTTCACTGGCCGAGGTCCTGTGGGACGGCGGCCGGGTGGCGGGTGTGCGGCTACGCACGGCGGCGGGCACGGAGGTGACCGAGCGCACCCGGCTGCTCGTCGGCGCGGACGGCATGCGCTCCCGGGTCGCAAAGCTCGTCGACGCTCCGATCTCGGTCGCCGACCGGCGGATGACCTGCGTCTACTACGCGGGTTGGACGGGCCTGCCCGGCGGGTTCGCCTTCCGCGAGCGCCCCGGTCGCTGGATCGCGACGATCCCGACGCACGACGGCGTCAC
>NZ_DASYZI010000063.1:0-37934 GCF_035946395.1 Actinocrinis sp. | reverse complement strand
CCGGGTCGCAGGTAATACGGGTACTGTGAAGATATGCGTCTGGAGATCCGTGCGGATTTGCTGAGTTCGGACCGGGACCTTGAGTTGCTGGGGCGCTGTCTCCAGCCGCTGGGCGGGGCGGGGCACGATGTCGAGATCCGGATCGCGGTCGGGCCGGGGGCCACGACCGCGCAGATCAATACCCTGCTCTCCTGGCTGAACGCGATCGAGGGTGCGGTCTGGCGGATCGAGAGTCGACAGGGTCCGCCGGGGTTGGGCTCGGGCCTGATCTACGATCTCGCGGTCAATGTCGGCAGCGAACTGGTCGCCGGGATGCTGCTCGCGCCACGACTGTTGAAGCTGGCCGGTGTGCTGAAGAGCTTCCGCAGAGCCCAACCGGTCCCGCCGGACACGGTGGTCACACTGAGCTGTGACACCGGGCCTGACGCGCTGGAGAGCGGTCGGCGGGACGCCGGTCACGCCTTGGATGCGCGGGGCGGGGAGCACGGCGGGTACGGCGGGTATGGCGAATACGGCGAATATGGGGAGTACGTCGAGCAGTGACCGAAGGCCGCCTTGTGCCGGATCCGCGGTATTCGCGCGCGGTGGTTGTCGGGATCGGCGCGTTCGACGATCCCGACTGCCGTGAGCAGGGCATGGCCATCGACACGATCGAGAACAGTGCGCAACTGGTCTACGAACTGCTCAAGCGCGGTGCGATCTGGGGCCTGCCGGCGGGGTCGGTCGAACTGCTGCGCACCGCCGGGCGCGAAACCGTCTCGCGGCGGGCGATGGCTGACACGCTGCGCTCGGCGGCGCGGCGCTGCCGGGAGGGCGGAGCGCTGCTGGTGTACTTCGTCGGGCACGGGACCGTGCGCCCCTCTCCGGCGGAGGACCTGTTTCTGGCGACCGGCGACTGCCTCTACGAGGAGCGGGACACATACCTGTCCGCGAGTGACCTGTTCGAGGCCTGTCATCAGGTCTTCCCGCACGCCGACGGCAGCGGGCCCGAGGTGCTGCCGGTGGTCGCCTTCTTCGACTGCTGCCACGCCGGCGCCGCGGTGGCGCATCTGGGCGGGCCGCCGGCCGAGCCCGAACTGATCCCCAAACTACGACGTCAGGACGTGTACATCGTCGGCGCGGCCAAGAGCGGGAACCGCGCCGACCCGTACTTCCGCGGCGATCCGGCGGCGGATCGCACCGCGTTCAGCGGGGTGTTCCTCGAAGTGCTCGGCAACGGGGTGGACGGTCACGGGCCGGACTTCAGCCTCGACGAGGCGGTGCGCCTGATCGCCGAGCGCTCCGCGGTCCACCAGCACCCGCAGGTCGGCGTGGCCCCGAACCAGCTCGGCGCGATGCTGCTGGCCGCGAACCCGGCGCACCGATCCGGCGCCGTGCCGGACCCGGTCGACGCCGCGAACCTCAGCGGCCACGAGCTCGCCGCCCGCCTCGGCGGGGTGGACGACGAGGGCCGGGCAGTGGTCCTGCGCGCGCTGACGGCGACGGACCGCGGCTGGGAGAAGGTCGTCTCGGTCCTGCGCCGCCTGCAATCGCCGCCGGGAGTGCTCGCCCGCTGTGTGACTGCGCAGAACGCGCGTTCTGCCGTGACCGCGGTGCACGCGCTGCACGACCTGTGGAGCGATGGAGAGGTCTTGCACTTCGCGCAACTCCTCCACGCGGACGACGGGCAGGTGCCCGCCAGGCTGGCAGCCGGCCTCGACGCGCACGAGTGCGTCAACCGGGGATGCCAGAAACTCAGCGTCGCGATCCGTGCCGTGGCCACCCGCGGCGATCCGGCCGCCTACTTCGACTTCATGCGCGAGCGGCGCGCGCAGGTTCTGACCGTGCCGCCGCCCGAGAGCGCCGCGTACCGGGTCAGCCAGGCCCTCGCCGCAGATGCGCGTGCCTACGGCGAGGCCGCCGCGGCGAGCGGGATCGGGCCGGGCGCCCAGGCACGCCGCGTCGACGAATTGGCCTCGCTGTTGGCCGGCGACGCGCCGTGGGGTGTCACCGGGGACTCATCGGACTCGCCGGACTCCTCACAATCCCTTGCGCAGGCCGGGATAGCCCGGCAGAGCCTGTTCCAGACCGCCGGCCGCACCCTTCCCACCGCCGCTCTCGCCGACCTGGTGGACTGCCTGAGCCGGGCCGGGCGGCCACGCCGGGGCGACTTGGCCGAACTGTGCCTCGCGATCGCCACCAGGCGTAGCGGAGCGCGGATCGCCGAGATGATCTCCCTGGTGGGGCAGCCCGCCGCCGAGACCCTGACCAAAGCACTGATCGAACACGGCTCCGCCCGCACGATCGCCGAGGCGGCCGTGCCGTGGCCGTCCGCCGGTGAGGAGGGACAGTGGCGGCACCGGGTGCTGGAGTCGGTGGTCACGTGGCGCGGCACCGGGTTCGCAGCCGCCGTATACGCCGCGCTGACCGCGGTGGACGCCGCCAACGCCCGGCGCACGCTCGTGGACACCCTGTTGCAGGGTTCGAGCATGGATCGCATAGGCCTGCTCATGGAGCACCTCGAATCGCACGGCCTGCACCGCACCGTGGCCGACCAGGTCGGGCGGATCGTGCTGCACGCGGATGCGGGCGCGCACGTCGCCAAGCCCGCGCTCATCGCCGCTTACCTGCGAATGGCGGACCTCGACCCGCCGCCCGAACTCGGCAGGGCACTGTTCCAACTCGGCGGCGCGGTACTGGCTCAGGTCTACGCACATCTCGACGATCCGGGATCGCACGACGCATCCCCGGGGCAGCGCACGCTGCTGAGCCGCGCCCGGGGCAGGCTCGTCGGCCCCGACCTGATCGGCTTTCTCGGGCGGGTGCTCGGCGAGCGGCCGGCGCATCTCGATACGCTGGCCGACGCGCTGCTCCCGCCGTTCGCCGACGACGGGGTGGAACCCTCCGAGCTGTACGGCCTGGCGGAGATACTGAACCTGCTCGACGCGGAGCCGCGGCTGGCCGACCTGGCTGTCAGGATCCTGAATCGCATCGCCGACCGCTTCGACACGCGGCACGTGATCAGGGTGGCCGCGAACCTGCGCACGATACAGCGGGGCACCACGGGCTCCGCGGCGCAGCTGGTGCGCACGGCCATGGCGCATCCGGCACACATGTTAGGGGCCTCGCAGGCGATGCTCGGCCGCTGCCTGCCCGCCGAGCGCCAGCGCCTGCGCGCGCTCGACCGGGTGACCGCGCGGCTGGCCCTGGAGTTCGCCGCCTCCGACGGCGGCTCGCCGCAACAGCTCGCCGGGTTCCTTCGGGGCTTGGCCGATCCGACGCCGGACGGACTGTTCCGGCTCGACGAGATCCGCGCGGCCGAGCGGATCAGGTGGGTGGACGACTTCTTCGACACCGTCGTCGAGGTCGTCCTCGCGAACCACCGGCTGGTCCGGCTCGCGCTGGAACTGCGGACCGTCCCGCCGGTGCGTCATCTACAGGGCTCGCGTGCGGCCGCGGCGGCACTGCTGGAGAACTGGCTCTCGCGCGATGTGCGCATCGAATACGAGGATGTGGCGCGGATCCTGCGTGCGTTCCGCCGGGAGGGGGCCGAGGACCTGTGCCGGGCGGCGGCGAGGACGATCGCGCGTTGGCAGTGGCGCGACGTGGAAGGCGCGGTCGCGGTGATCCGGCAGGCCGAGGGGATCGGGCGGGCGGGCCTGGGGGACCTGGCGGATCTCATCGAGCGGCTCTCGCGCGACCACGGCGCGACCAGCCTTGCCGCGGCCTCCTGATCTCAGGGTTCTGTGGTGCTGTGGGGCCCCCGGGTGGTCCGGATCCGGGCGGTCCGGCGTTCTGGCGGGCCGCGGCGGCGCTCACGCGCCGGCGGTCGCCGTGTCCCAGTCGGCCGGCGTCGAGACCTCCTCGCCGGCGCGCGCCGAGCGGACCGCGCCGATGAAAACCAGCAGGGCGAACAAGCCCACGGCGAACGAGTCGAGCGGCTTCGGTATCGTGTTCGCGGTCGAGTGCCACCCCTGCGCGCCGAACAGGGACAGCAGTACCAGGCCACAGATATAGATGACCACCCACGCGCCGTGCTGCCACTGCCGGCGCCCCCATCTCGTCGGCCACATGCGATAGGTCGAGACCAGGCCGACCAGCAGCGCGATCAGCAGTTCCGGGCCGAGGAAGGTCCAGCCGGTCCAGTACAGCACCAGCGTGCCCATCACGAATCCCAGGACGCTGACGACCGATACGAACCACCGGGGCCGGTTCGGCTCGACCCGTCTCTGCCGCAGCAGCGCGACGTACGCCACCGGCGCGGTGATGTAGGCCACCACGACGAGACAGCTGGTGTGCGAGACGATCGAGTTCCACGCGGGAAGCCGGATGAGGAAAACCAGTCCCGCGACGTAGTTCGCGGCCATCGCATGGCCGAGCCGCCACCTGCCGAGCAGCCGCCACCGGAAGGAGCCGAGAATCCAGCGCGACAGACCGCGCGCCTGGTACCGGTTCGCCGCGTACTCCTTGACCTCGTCGTCGAGGAAGGCGGTGAACACCAGCGCGGTGCCGGCCGGCGAGATCATCGCGTCGATCGCGACGATCACGAACAGCCAGGTCATGCCCAGGCTCTGGGCGAGGTCCAGGAACTGCTGCCGGCCCGAGTAACGCTTGACGTCCGCCGTGGGCACGGTGCCGAGGAAACCGACCTCAAGGGCCGTGTACACGACCAGCGAGACGACGAGCACGATGATCGTCGCGAGCGGCGCGTCCCGGTGCGGATTCTTGGCCCGGCGTATCAGGTCGTGCGGGCCCTGGAACCCGGTGTACGCGAACACGATGCCCGTGGTGCCGATCGCTTGCAGGGCGCTCGTCATCCCGCCGTCGGCGGAGCGGTGCGCGGTCACGGTGGACCAGTGCCAGGACCCGCTCGCGAACAGCGCCAGCGCGGCGATCACGGCCACGCTCAGCTTCACATAGCTGAGCGGGACGGCGGCGCGCACCAGCCAGCGCACGCCGAGCACGTTGATGCCCAGGAACAGGGCCATCAACGTCGCGGCGACCGCGATTCCGAGCACGGTGAGCTGCGGTTGGCTCACGTCCCCGTTCCAGACGGCGGGCCAGAACCGTCCGAGGTACTGCACCGACGCCGACGCCTCGATCGGCGGGTTGGCGGCGTAGACGATCCAGATGCACCAGCCTGCGAAGATCGTCACCACCCGCCCGCTGGTCCGCTCGGGCCAGCTGATCAGCGGGACCGGCCGGGACCGGGTCGCGGCGAGCCATCCCATGGCGGTGGCCAGGCACAGGAAGGTGAGACCACCCACGGCCCAGCTCACCAGGGCGAGCGCGCCCGCCTGCTGCGCCGCGTAACCGGTGGCCAGCAGCCAGCCGGAGCCGACCACGCCGCCCGTCGCGAAGCCGACGAGGGTGGGCAGGCGCATCCCCTCCGCCCGCGCCTCGGACACGATCCCGTCCCCTCCGCCGCCGCTGCGGCCGACCCTGAACCGCCATGCTAACCGAGGGGCGGATACGTGTACTGACTTTCCCGGTGACGGGCGGCTCATCGGCGCCGGACCGTCGCGCGCTCGTGATCGTATCAATGATCGATGATCAGTGATCTCCTTCGGTGTGGATCGTGCGGGGCATATACCCTTCCTGGGTATAGTATGGTGCGCGGACCGGGCCGGCACGGGTCGTGCGACGAGAGGAAGAAGCCTGGTGGCAGTCGTCGTCCGGGCTCCGGCGGCGCCGCTGGCGCCGTTCGTGGAGAGGCTGGGGTACTACAGCGGCGGCTTCACGGCCGGCTGGGAGCGGATGGTGCCCACGGGAACCGTGCACGTCCTGGTGAATCTGGGCGCCCGCGAATTTCACTGGCGTGGCAGCGGCGCAGGTGACGGCGGGGGCGGTGGCACCGCGCGGACCCGGCCGTCGGCCGTGCTGTCGGCTGCTTCCACCGGACTGCTCAGCGTTGATCTCGACGAGTGGCGCAGCGCCGTCTTCGTGTGTTTCCGACCGGGGGGCGCCTATCCCTTCATCGGGATGCCGGTTTCGGCGATCGATGAGCCGCTGCTCGACCTGGAATCGGTGTGGGGGCTCGACGGCGCGCTTCTTCGGGAACGGCTGCTCGAAGCGCCGACGCCGCACGCCGCGCTGGCGGTCGTGGAGGACGTGCTGCTCGCCCATGCCGTGCGGCCGCTGGAGCCTGACGTGGCCGTCGCGCGCGCGGTCGCCGCGCTGGAGCGCGGCACGCCGGTGGCGCAGGTCGCCGACCGGCTCGGCGTGAGCCATTCCACGCTGCTGCGCCGCTTCACGGCGCAGGTCGGGTTGCCGCCGAAGCACTTCGCGCGGATCCGGCGGTTGCAGCGGCTGCTGGCCGCCGCCACGAGCATGGCGGGCGGCGACGGCCGGGGAACCGACTGGGCACGGGTCGCGGCCGAATGCGGGTACTTCGACCAGGCGCACCTGATCGCGGACTTCCGCCGGCTGACCGGGCTCGCCCCGTCGGACTACCGCCCACGGATCGCCGACCCGCACGACCCGGAACTGCTGCTGTGCTGACCGCGCCGCGCCGGCTGTCGCGCTGACGATTTTTTCCAAGCGCCGCGGCCCCGGCGGCTGCGACGCTGGCGCCGATCATGGCGTCTAGGCGTCCGGGCGTCGAGCGCCTAGACGGCCATGGGTCGCCGGAAGACGGATGGGCCAGATGACGGAACGGGAAGTGTGATGGCGGACACGAGGGAAGCGGCCGAGACGGGGACAGAGTTCGTCTGGACACGCAAGGACGTCATCGTCCTCGTGGTCCTGTGCCTGGCGCCGCTGCTCGAATACATCGACATCACCGTCGTCAACGTGGCGCTGCCGACGATCCGCACGGACCTCGGGTTCGCCCTGCCCGACCTGCAATGGGTGGTCAACGGCTACATGGTCACCTACGGCGGGTTCTTCCTGCTCGCCGGGCGGACCGGCGACCTGCTCGGCAGGCGCAGGGTCCTGATGACCGGGGTCGCGGTGTTCACCCTGGCCTCGCTCCTGTCCGGCCTGTCCACCTCCCCGGGCCTGCTGATCACGGCGCGCGCCGTCCAGGGCACGGCCGCCGCGTTCGTCGTGCCGCTGACGCTCGCGATGATCGCCTCCTCCTTCCCGGAGGGCAAGGCGCGCAACCTCGCCGTGACCGCCTGGGGGAGCGTCGCCGCCATCAGCTCCGCCCTCGGCCTGCTCATCGGCGGCCCGCTGGTGTCCGGTCCCGGATGGCGCTGGATCTTCTTCGTCAACATCCCGGTCGGCGTCGTGGTCGTGGCCGCGTCCTGGCGGTACCTGCGCACCGATCCGCCGGCCCAGCGCCGCCGCAAGTTCGACGCCGTCGCCGCGGTCACCTCCACCGCCGGACTCAGCCTGCTGATCTATGCGCTCGTGCAGACCAGCACGCACGCGTGGGGCTCCGGCCGCACCATCGGACTGCTCGCCGTCGCGGCGGTGCTGCTCGGCTACTTCGTCGTGCACGAGAACGCGGTCGCCCGCGATCCGCTGCTGCCGTTCTCGCTGTTCCGCAACCGCGCGGTCAGCGGCGCCAACGCCGCGTCGGCGATGTCCGGCGCCGCCCTGGTCTCGGTGTTCTACTTCGTCACCCTCTACGAGCAGCAGGTCCTGCACTA
The DNA here is from genome assembly GCF_035946395.1 of Actinocrinis sp. NCBI lineage: Bacteria > Bacillati > Actinomycetota > Actinomycetes > Catenulisporales > Actinospicaceae > Actinocrinis > Actinocrinis sp. The sequence goes on along the minus strand of NZ_DASYZI010000063.1, from coordinate 30,360 downwards.
CTCGGCGCTGAAGACGGGGCTCGCCTACCTCCCGCTGACCGGGATGTTCATGGTCCTCGCCGGCGCCGGCCCGGTGCTCATCCCGAAGATCGGCATCCGGTACGTCACCGCGATCGGCGCGCTCGTCGCCGGCGTCGGCGTGGCGCTGCTCACCCGGGTCAGCCCGAACGGCACGCTCGGCGGAACCGTCATCCTGCCGACGATGGTCTTCGGCGCGGGCCTCGCCATCTTCTACATCCCGATGACGATCGCCGCGGTCTACAAGGTGGACTCCGCCCGCACGGGCGTCGCGTCGGCTCTGGTGAACGTCACCCGCACCGTCGGCGGCGCGATCGGACTGGCCATCGTGTCCACCGCCGTCACCAGCCGGGTCACCCACCTCGCCGGCACCGGGCACTCGTCCGCCGACGCGCTGAGCGGCGGCTTCCGCCTGGCCTTCGCCATCACCGCCGGACTGCTGGGCGCCACCGCCGTCATCGCGATCGTGCTGTTCCGGAACGAGGGCCGCGGCGAGAAGGTCGACCTCACCCGGGTGGCACAGGCCGGTATGGAAGGCTGAGCCGGTATCGGAATTCGGGGCCGCGTCTTCCGGAAAAAGTTTCAACGGTGTGATTCGGGGCTCTCGATGCCGTCGGCGCGGTGTAGGGGTATCCGCGCGCGATAGTGGGTGAATAGGGGTTTCGCCGGGTGGCGTTTCTCCTTAACGTATTCGACGTCCGCACTCGCGTACCGTGTTCACGGAATCCGGCAGGTCGGGGTCGATGGGCTATTTGAGCGCCGATGAGGTTGAGCGGTTCGCCCGCGCCGCGAACGACACGGTCGAGCGCCAGTGGCGGCCGTCGGATCAGGACTACGCGGGCGACTTGCAGAAACTGTGGTCGGCGGCGGCCTCGCAGGGCTGGTTCGACCTGGGCACGAGCAACGCGCTCGCGGCGGTGCTCGCCCTGTGCAGGGTGACCGGGCGGGCCGCCTGCCCGCTGCCGGTGATGGACGGGTTCGTCGCCGTGCGGCTGCTCGACGCCGCCGCGGACTTCGCGGCCGACGCCGCGGCCGGGGCCGTTCGGATCGTGGTGTCGACACAGCGTGCCGGGGCCGGGTCGACGGTCCGCTTCGCCGAGGCGGGAATGGTGGCGTCGCACGTCCTGGTCGTCCCGCCGGAGGGCGGCCGGGCGACGCTGCACGCGATCGAGTACGCGCGTCCCGTCGCGGGGCTGGCGATCCCGCCGTGGACCGACCTGGAACTCGGCGCCGCGGTGGCCAGGGTCGACCTGACTGCGGACGAAGCCGACGAGATCGTGGTGCTGCTGCGGCTGGCGCTGGCCACGCGTGCGCTCGCGGCGGCGGAACGCGCGCACGAGATGGCCGTGCGACATGCCAAGTCCCGCAAGCAGTTCGGCCGCGCGATCGGCAGTTTCGGCGCGGTCCAGCAACGCGCCGCGACGTGCCAGATCGATGTCAGCGCCGGAAATCTGCTGATCGCCGACGCCGCGCGCCGATACGGCGCGGGCTCACCGGACTGGATCTCGGCCGCCGAACTCGCGGTTTCGCACGTCGCCGCAACCGCGCGCCGAGTGCAGCAGGCGGCGCATTACACGCTGGGCGCGGCAGGTTACTTCGAGGGACACGACGGGCCGTGGCTTTTCCGCCGGGTTCATGCGGACATCGCCTGCCTGCCGTTGTTCGGCCGATCCTGCGGGGAATTCGCCGACGTCCTGGTGAATACGGACACCGCGCTGCCGGATCCTGATCTGCCGCCGGAAGCGGAGGCGCTGCGCGCCGAATTCCGTTTGTTCGTATCGGAGCGTCCGGCGCCGGACGGCATTTCCGAGACCAGCGACGACATGGCGCTCGTGGACGCCATGGCCGCGCGGGGCTGGTTCGGCATGGTATGGCCGCCGGACGCCGGTGGACGTGGCGCGACGCTGGCCGAGCAGTTCGTCCTTCAGGACGAAGTGGCCTTCGACCGTCTGCCGGTGAACAACGCGATGGCCGCGGTGTCGGTGGTCGGCACACAGATCGCGCGGCACGGAACCGCGCAGCAGCGGGAGCGCTACCTGCCGCTCATCCGGGAAGGGAAGCTGACCTTCTGCCTCGGCTACAGCGAGCCCGACGCCGGGTCGGACCTGGCGGCGTTGACGACCAGCGCGGTGCGTGACGGCGACGACTGGGTGATCAATGGTCGGAAGGCGTGGATCACCAACGCCCACACGGCTCAGTACGTCTGGCTGGCCGTGCGCACCGATCCCGCCGCGACGCCGCCGCACGCGGGTATCAGCATATTCATGGTGCCGATGGCGACGCCCGGTATCGCGACGCAGGCGCACCGGGCGCTGTCCGGCCAGGTCGCCGGCTCGATCAGCTTCGACGATGTGCGGGTGAGCGACGCCGACCGCGTCGGACCGGTCAACCGCGGCTGGGAGGTCATCGCCGACACGCTGGTCGGCGAACGCCTTCTGCTCGCGGGCCGCTTCGCCGCGACGCTGCACCGGCAGTTGCGCGACCTGCTCGCCGCCGTGCGGCGCGATCCGGACGCCGTGGGTCCGCGCGGCTCGGCGAATCGGGCCAGGCTCGGTGCTCTCGCCGCAGGTGTGCAGGCGGTGCGGCAACTTCTGGCCGCGGCGATCAGGCCGCTGCCTCCCGGCGCGCCGTCGTGGCTGCGGCTGGCGGTGCCCATGGCGGGGGTCCTGGTCGGAGAGTCGGCCGCGGAGTTCGGCGCGGCGGCCCTCGACCTGCTCGGCCCCGCGGCGGCTCTCGGCGCGGGTGAGCCCGGCGTTCCGGGCGACGGAGCGTTCGAATACGGGCTGCGGCTGTCGGTGCTGTCCTTCCTGGGCGGCGGCACCAACGACGTTCAGCGCGGGCTGATCGCGCGCGGATTGGGGTTGATCTGACTGTATTGATCTTACTGTTTTGAACTGACTGTTTTGATTTTGCTGTTTTGATTCGACTGTTTTGATTTGACGGCGCCGATCTGATCAGGGTTGATCCAACTTGGCCGGTCAGCCGGCCACCGGCGGCCTCGCCGTGAGGTCGAAGTGCAGCCGCGGCCAGAGACTGGAGCGGCTGGTCACCTCAAGCTTGCGATAGACCCGGGTCATGTGCTGCTCCACGGTGCTGATCGAGATGGAAAGCCGCTGCGCGATCTGCCGGTTGGTGTAGCCCTCCGCCGCGAGCAGCGCGACCTTCCGCTCGGCCCGGCTCAGCCGGGCGATCCAGCCGGAATCGGCGCTCTGGGCCGCGTCGTCACCGCACTTGGCGAGCAGGGAGAGCCGCAGCGGCTCGGCTCCGCAGCGTTCGGCGAACTGGATCGCGCTTCGTGCCGTGGTCCGCGCCTCCTTGTACTCGGCGAGCCTGCGGTACGTGTCGCTCAGATCAGCCAGCGCATACGTGAGGTCGAGCCGGTAGTCCTGCGCCAGGAAGATGTCGACCGCCTCCCGCAGCAGGGGCACCCGGTCCTCGACGTCCCTGGTCGCGGCGAGCGCTCGCAGAGTCAGCCCACGTACTCGCGAGGGCTCGCCGTCGAGCAGGGCCAACTGGTCGTTGAGCAACTCGGCGGCCTGCTTGATGTTGTCGAGGCAGATGTGCGCCCGGACGCACTCCACCCGCCACGGCACGATCGCGGGAACGTCGATTCCCCACTCGCACAGCAGCCTGCCGCAGGTCTGGAAGTCGGCCAGCGCGGCGTGGAAGCGGCCGGTCGCGAGATAGAAGTCACCGCGGGCGCCGAGGTAATGCACTCCGCACAGAGTCTGGAACGTCGCCTCGGGAATCTCGATATTGAGATACGCCGCCGCCTGCTCGTACTTGCCGGTCGCGGTCGCCGTGTACACGCAGAACGCGAGCGGCGCGCCGATGGCCACGCCCCAGCCGCCGGGTGAAACGAGCGTCAGCGCCGTGTGAGCCTGTCGTTCGGCGTCGGCCAACTCGCCCCGCTGCAAATGGATCCCGGCGCGGACGGTCGCGAACAACGCCTGCCACATGGGGACGCGCTGGGCCGTGGCCTCGGCGAGCAAAGCTTCGCACCAGTACGTCGTCCGGTCCGGCCGCGCGCCGTAGAACAGCGCCAGGAGGGCGGCCGTGATCGGCATCAGGGTGGTTTCGTGCAGCCGCGTCCCGGCCAGGACTCGTTCCGCCGCGCCGACCACGTCCTCGGCCGGACTGCCGGCCATCACCGCGGCCAGCGCGGCGGCGGCCCGGTACTGTGGGGCGAGCGCCGACGTGGCGAGTGTGGCGGGCATCGCCCGTTCGTCGGGCGGCTGCCCGGCGAGCCCCGGATAGCAGAACGGGAGCCACAGCTGGGAGAAGTCCGCCACCAGAGCTTGTTTGATCTGGGACGCCGCCGCGTCGTCGGCGTGGTTGATCGAGCGCGCCAGGTCCAGTGCTTCATCGGTCCGGCCGAGCCAGAGCAGGTGGAAGTAGGGGAGGGCGGCGTGCGATCCGTTCAGCAGCCCGGTCCGGGTGGCCGTGACCAGCTCGGGGAGGTGCTCGGCGGCGGCGGCCGGATCGACCCGCCACAGCGCGTCGGCCAGCCGGGCCGCGATGACGGCGCGGGCCGACTCGTCGGCGCAGGTCCGGTGGGCCAGTTTCAGCCAGGTGACGGCCCGGCCCGGCTCGCCGTCGAGCATGGCGCCGTCCGCGGCGGTCCGCAGCAACGGACCGGCCCAGGGCGCCTGGACGCCGCCTGCCGCGACGAGTTCGTCCGCGACGATCGCCGCCGGCGCGCCGTTCTCGTAGAGCAACTGCGCCGCGCGCTGATGCAAGGGCCGCTTCTCGTCCGCGGACATGCCGCTGAGGATCGCCGCCTGGGTGCCCTCGGCGCGGAAGCGCCCTGCGTGCAGCAACCCCGCCGCGATCAGCGCATTGACAGCGCGGGCGGCGGTGCCGGCGTCGAGGCCGAGCAGTCCGCCCAGCAGGGACGGCGAGGCCCGCTCGCCGAGGATCGCGTAGCCGCGGGCCGTCTCCAACATCGAGGGCTCGCCCCGGTGCAGGCAGCCCAGCACGGCGCGGCCGAAGTTGTCCCCGGCGGCGAACTGCGGTTCCGTCGCCGCCGCCGCGATGCGGAAGTCCTCGGCCAGCGCGTGGGCGAGCAGGGGGCTGCCGCCGCTCGCCCGGTGGCACTGCGCGGAAAGGCGGTGCGCGGTCTTCCGGTCCAGGCGCTCGGCGAGGATCGCCGCCACGGCCGACCGCGACAGCGGCTGCAAACGGATGGACGCGGAGTTCGGCAGGCGCAGGACCTCGGCGTGGAACTGCTGCTCGACATGCACCCAGTCGTTGCGCGCGCTGATGACCAGCAGCACGCGCGACCGCCTGAGCCTGCGGGCGAGGTAAAGCAGGCCCTGGAGCGAGGCCTGGTCGGCGAAGTGCGCGTCGTCGACGCCGATGACCGTCGGCTTGCGCTCGACAAGTTTGTCAAGGGCCTCATGTATCGTCCGGAACGCCGGAGCGTAGCTGCCCGCAATCGCCTCAGGAGGCTGAACGCGCTGCGCCGAGGGCAGCAGGTCGGGGCGGAACAGCTGGCTGATCACCGCGAGGGGGTGGTCGCGCTCGGCGCGTGAGGCGACGGCGGGAAGGAAGGCCGCGCCAGCCTTGACCGACTGCTCGGCGAATTCCTGAAGCAGCGCGGTCTTCCCCACCCCGAGCGCGCCGCTGATCAATGCCACGCCGCCTCTGCTTTGCAGCGACCGGTCCAAAAGACCGCCCAGCGCTGTCAGGGCGTCGTCGCGCTCTTGCAATCTCATGGACTCCCCCGGATTGATTGATTGATCGCACCGTGCGACTGATCGGAAACACCCGTTGGAACCGCAACCGCCTGGACCGCCCGCGCGCCCAATCCGCGTAGTCTGCACCGGTATTCGGTGAGATGCGCGCAGTTACGTGTGAGAATGACTGTCAACTGCTGACCCGTCAGGTGAAGAAATAACAGATGCTGTAGCTTCACCGCGCACCATAATAACGTCGGCGGGCCAAATGTTGTAGATCTCTGATTCGTGTGCTGACTCGCCCGAGCCGGTCGCGGGTGTGCTCGTGCTCCGCATGTCGTACGGGTTACGGCTGGTCAACGGCGGTGCCGTGAACACTGCCGGGGCAGTGACCGGTTGCGGGTCTTACCTGCGATCGGGAGCGGCAGCGGCAGCGCGTGGTCGTGGAATCGGCGCACGGCGCAGCCGGAGTGACCCAGAAAGCGTGCGTTACCGGGTTTCGTGCGCCGTCGTCATTCCCACCTGCGTGAATGCGGCCCTTGACGAGCCGCGTTCCGTTCGCCGCTCACTTTCTATATCATTTCGCCGAGTGGTTGTTCCGGGGTGCGGCGCTGACGGGAGAATTGCGCATCATGGGTGATTTCGCCGAGGACGACCAATGGATCAGAAACTTCCAGCCCGGGACCGGCGGGACTGCGCTGGTATGCTTTCCGCACGCGGGCGGATCAGCGAGCTACTTCTTTCCCTGGGCACGGATGCTGGCACCGGCCGCGCAGGTGTGGGCGGTGCAGTATCCGGGCCGCCAGGACCGCCGCCTGGAGCCGTGTATCGACAACGTCCCGGAACTGGCCGACGCGATCCATGACGCGCTCAAGACCAGGATGAACGGCTCATATGCGTTCTTCGGCCACAGCATGGGGGCGGTTCTCGCCTTCGAGGTGGCGCGTCGGCTGGAACGTGACGGGAGAGGGCCGGCCCGGCTTTTCGTGTCGGGCTGGCGCGCCCCGTCACGGCACCGCGACGAGGACGTCCACCGCAGGGGGGACGCAGGCGTCGTTGCCGAACTGCGCCTGGTCGGCGGTACCGATCCGCGCTTCCTGGAGGACCCGGAACTGCTTCGGATCGTTCTGCCCACGGTCCGCAGCGACTACCAGGCGATCGAGACCTACGCTTACTCGCCCGGCCCGCCGTTGAACTGCGGAATCACGGCGATGGTCGGTGACTCGGATCCCAAGGCGACGGTCGACGAGGCCGCCGCGTGGGCCGAGCACTGCGCCGGGGAATTCGAACTGCGTGTCTTCCCCGGCGACCACTTCTATCTCGACACGTGCCGGCCGGGTGTGATCGACACGATCGCGGCCTCACTCAACGGGGTGACACCGCGCGGGAGTGCATGACGCCGCGCGGCGGGGCATGAGGGCCCTTCGAACTCGGCTGGGGCGCGAGTCGTGCCCCGGCCGGCTCTGCCTCGGTTCACCGCGAACGCAGCGCGGCGGCGAGCCCGGCGACCGACGGATTGTCGAAGAGCCTTTGCAGGCCGTCGTCCGCGCTGTCCTCGATGCCCAGTTCGTCCTTCATCCGGCCGAGCACCCGGATCGCGTGCAGTGAGTCCCCGCCCAGCTCGAAGAAGTTCTCCTCGATCCCGAAGTCGTCGCGGCCCAGCGCCTCGCGCCAGAACTCGAACAGCTTGCGCTCCAGTTCGTCGCGCGGCGCCGTCGTTTCGCTCGCGGCCGCGGCGTCTGAAGGCGCGGGCAGGGCCGACAGGTCGACCTTGCCGTTCGCGCTCAACGGTATGCGGGTGATGAACAGGTAATGCCGGGGGACCATGTACTCCGGCAGCAGGTGCTCAAGCGCCTCGCGCAGCGCGGCGGCATCGGGATGGAGGCTCTTCGAACTGGGGGGATGGGTCGCGCCAGCCGTGATCCGGCCGGCGTCGGCGGGGACCACGTGGGCGACGAGCCGGCGCTGCCCGGTTCTCGGATTGGCGTCCACGGTGACGACCGCCTCGGCCACCGCGGGCTGGCGGCGCAGTGCCGCCGCGATCTCCCCGAGCTCGATCCGGTACCCGTTGATCTTCACCTGGGAGTCGTCGCGGCCGAGGAACTCGATGTCGCCGCCGGGCAGGTAACGGCCCACGTCGCCGGTGCGGTAGAGCCGCTCCTGGGTCTTCGGGTGGATGATGAAGCGCTCGGCCGTCTTCTCGGGATCCGCCCAGTACCCCGCGGCCACGCCCACGCCGCCGATGTGGATCCCGCCCTCGGTCCACACCGGGCACGGTTCGAGCCACTCGTTGTAGACGTGAAGGGTCTGATTGGCCAGCGGCTTGCCGTAGGGGATCCTGGTCCACTGCTTCGGAACCTCACCGATCGGGTACTCCACCGACCAGATCGACGCCTCGGTGGCCCCGCCCAGGCTGATCACCCGGGCCGCCGGGTAGATCGCGCGGATCCGGTCCGGCAGCGCCACGGGAATCCAGTCCCCGCTGAGCAGGACCACGCGCAGCCTTTGCCCCGGCGCCGCGTTCGCCCGTTCGTGTGCGTCCATCCACACCTGCATGAGCGCGGGCACCGTGTTCCACAGCGTGACGCCGTGACGGTCGACCAACTCGCTCCAGTGCGACGGGTCGAGCGACTTCGCCGGGGAGGGCGTGATCACCGCGCCGCCGGCGGCCAGGACGCCGAAGACGTCGTAGACGGACAGGTCGAAGCTCAGCGCGGACAGCGCCAGCACCCGATCCGCGGGTCCGACCTGATAGCGGGCGTTGATGTCCTGGACCGTGTTGGCCGCGGCGTGATGATTGATCATCACGCCCTTCGGCTGCCCGGTCGAGCCGGAGGTGAAGATCACGTACGCCAGGTCTCCCGGAGCCGGCGCGGTCTGCGGCGGGACGGCGGCGGCGCCGCGCACCTCGGCGTCGGCGAACGTGACCGTCGTGACGTTCTGCGGCCAGTCCAGTTCGTCGCGCAGCCGCGGCGTCGTGACGACGATCCGCACCCCGCCCTGGTCGAGCAGCTGCTGTCGCCGCGCCGCCGGCCACTGGGGATCGATCGGCAGGTAGGCGGCGCCGCAGCGGCTGACGCCGAGGACGGCCGCGATCTGTTCCGTGCCGCGCTCCGCGACGACGGCGATCAACGTGTTCGCGGCCGCGCCGAGTTCGATGAGGCGGTGGGCGAGGCGGTACGCGTCGTCCATCAGCTCGCGGTAGCTGAGCTTCGCGTCGGGCGAGATCACGGCGTCCGCGTCGGGACTGAGTTCGGCCTGCGCCTCGACCAGTTCGCTCAGGGTGCGGGACGGGATCGGCGTCGCGGTGCCGTTGGCCTGGTCGCGTTCCCCGGCCTGCCAGGCGGGCAGCGCGACCAGCGGCGTCTTCTCGTCCCAGGCGCTCTCGTCACGGCTGAGCCGGTCGAGTACCGAGCAGTAGGCCGCGAACATGTCGTCCAGCATGCCGCCGGGGAACAGCGACTCGACGCAGTCCCAGTTGACCAGCAGCTCGCCCCGGTCCTCCATGACCTGGTGGTCCAGCCAGACCTGTGGAGTCTGGCTGACCGAGTGGACGACCTCGCCGAGGAAGTGCGCGGCGGCGGGCGCGCTGCGCGCCTGGTCCAGCCCGATCAGGCTGGTGAACACGATCGGCATGGCCGCTCCGGGCCGCCCGCCGAGCCGCCGGGCGCGCTCCCTCAGTACCCTGATGCCGCTGTAGGAGAGGTGGTCCAGGTCCTGGATCAGCCGGCGGTGCAGCGCCTCCACCCGGACCGCGAACGGCGCGTCCGGCCCGGCCTCGACCCCGAGCAGCAGGACCGTGGTGAAGTCGCCGATGATCTCGCCGATCTGCGGGTGCAGCGGCGGCCGGTTGAACAGGGTCAGGTTCAGCGTGAAGTCGGGCCGCTTCGACCACGAGCGCAGCACGTCGCTGAACGCGGTCATCAGCACCGCGGAGGGGGTCACGCCGCGGTGCCGGGCGGTCGCCTTGACCGCCTCCCACTGCTCGCGGGGCAGCCGGGTGTGGCGCCTGGTGAACTGCGAGCGCTTCGGCTGCCCGGTCGCCAGCGGCAATTCGGGCGGTGGCGGCAGCTCGTCCAGGCGCCCGAGCCAGTACTCCCGGTCCTCGGCGTACTTGCGCCCGGCGCGCAGCGACTCCTCGGCTAGGACGAAGTCGCGGTAGGAGAGTTCGAGCTGCGCGGCCGCGTGGCCGGGCTCCTCGTAGAAGCGCTGCCAGTCCTGATACAGCAGACCGACGCTGAACCCGTCCAGGATCAGCATGTCGAGGCTGACGTGAAGCCGCGACCTGGTGTCGTCGAGGCGTGACGCGCGGACGTCGAACAGCGGCCAGCGGTCGGCTGGCAGGACCTGGTGCGCCATCTCGGCCCTGATGCCGCCGATGTGCGCGTCCTGGGCCTCGGGAGTCAGTCCCCGTAGATCGTGTGTGGCGATTTCGTACGCCGGGACCTCGCGCAGGATCCGCTGCCTGCCGTCCGGCTGGATGATCGCGCGGAGCATGTCGTGCCGTTCGATCACCGCGTTCAGGCTCCGGCCGAGGCGCGTGAGGTCGAGCCCGGTCTCGAACTCGACGTACGCGTGCGTCGAGACGCCGCCGAACTCGACTGCGGGGTTGCGGCCGACCCAGTAGGCGTGCTGGATCTCGGTCAGTGCGAAGGGTTCGTACCGGCTCTCGGGCCGCGGTGTGATCTCGGGGGGCGCGTCACCGCCTTCAGCCCGCCGCACGATCGCGGTCAACGCGTCGCGGTTCAGCCGCAGCTGCTCGCGAAGCTCCGGCGTCAGCACCCCCGCAGGGGCGATGACGTGCAGCTTCTCGTCCTCAAGCCGTAGCTTCACGCCCAGCCTGCGCAGTTCGGAGAGCAGCTCCCGGGTCATTGCGCCCGCCTCCAGTCCGAGTCCGTGGTTCCGCTGCACTGTCAAAGGACCAGCACTTCGGCCGCTTCGGGGTCGGCCGACCGGTCGTCGGCGGCCACGACGAGGCTTCTGGCGATGAGCTGCTGGCAGATGAGGTCGACGACATCTCCCGCGGTGGCGGTGCCGAGCAGTTGCTGCGGGGGCACGTCCACGCCGAGGTCCGCGCGGAACCGGTCCCTCAGCCGCACCATTCCCAGCGAGTCGAGGCCGAGTTGCCCGAGCCGGGCCTGGTGGAACCGCGGCCGCAGCTCCTCGCGGTGCTCCGGGGACAGCTCCAGCAACACGACGGCCTGCTCCAGCAGCGCGTCGAGCAGGAGCCGCCGGGCCGCTTCGGGTTCGTGCAGCGCGAGCCGGACCGCCTCCTCGACGTCCATCGGCCGCTGCTCGGCGGCGCGCTGCGGAACCACGGCGGCGAGTTCGGCCGGGCCGATCGCCCGCAGCCGCAGGCCCTCGACGGTCGCGAGGATTTCGCCCGAGTCCGAGAGCAGCTCCAGGTCCAGCGGCCGGTGCCCGGACGTGTCGTCGCCGTTTCGGCGCACATGGCACCAAACGCGGGCCGGGAGGCGATGATGAGCACTGATCCGGTCGATCGACTCGGGGGACGCGATGCTCTCCGCGTCCCGTGTCTCTGTGCCCGGTGTCTCTGTGCCCAGAGTCTCCGTGTCCCGTGTCTCCGTGTCCCCTGCGTCTTCGTCTACTGCGAACGTGGCGGCGGCGTGGAAGCAGGCTTCGAGCACGACCGGGTGCAGGACGTACGCGCCGTCCTCGCTCACGGCGGCCCGGACGTCGACGAGTGCGAGCGCTTCGTCCTCGTTGCGCCACATCGCCTTGACGCCGTGGAGGGCGGGGCCGTACTGAACGCCGAGCCGCTGGCGGCCCGAGTAGAAGGCCTCGATTTCCTGCTCGGTGACCTGCCGCGTCATCAGAGCGCGAAGCCGTTCGAGGTCGGCCGTTCCCGCGCGCGCGAGTCGGACGGGCGGTGCGGGCGGTGCGGCGCTCGCCGTGAAGCGTTCGATCCACGGACCCGGCTGGTTCCCGGAGGCCCTGGTGAAGCCGCGCGCCTGGCAGCCCTCCGCCTCGGTGTCCACGGCCGCCTGCACTGCGACCGGTTTCCTGCCCGGGAACGGGATGAACCCGTGAAGGGTCAGATTCGCCAGGGCCCACGGTCCAGGCCGGGCCGCGGCGGTGTCCGCGTGCAGGGCGGCCAGCGCCCACTCCACGACGGCGGCGGGCGGCAGAACGGGTGTGCCGTGGATCTGGTGTTGGCCCAGGAACCAGGGCTGTCTCGCGGTGAGCGTGTGGGTGAACCACTTCTCGGCGCCGCCGGCCAGATCGATCGCGCCGCCGAGCAGCGGGTGCTCGATCGCCTGTGGGCCGGCCTGCGCCGCGTGTCCGAGGACGATCGGCGTGTCGAGCCAGTAGCGCTGGTGTTGGAAGGGATAAGTGGGCAGCACGGGCACGGTCCGCTGCGGGTGCCTGCCGGTGAATGCCGCCTTCCAGGCCACATCGCAGCCCGACACGTGGGCCTGCGCCAGGCAGGCGAGGAACGTGTCCGTCTCGGGTCGGTCGGTATGCAGAGCGCTGGCGCACACGCGGCCGTCAACGGAGAAGGAGTCGATCGATGCCTGAGGCCCGAGTTCGAGGCAGACGGTGACGCCGCGAGTCTGGGCCTGGCGCAGATCATCGGGCAGGTTCGCCTGCCGATCCGCCAAGCCGGCCCAGTAGCCTGCGGAGCGCAGTTCGTCCACGGTGGCGGGCCGGTCGCCACCGGCCAGGACCGCGAACCTCGGCTTGGCGAAGCCGAGGCCTTGCGCGACCTGGCGCGTGTCACCGTTGCCATACGCGACGGCGAGCGCGGCGGCGTCGGGAAGCGACAGGATTCCTGCGGCATACGCCGCCATGATCTGCCCGACTCCGGAGCCGAGGACGCAGTCCGGTGCCACACCGAAGGCCGCGACCAGGTGATGGAGCGCGACCTGAACGGCGAACAGGGCCGCGTGGGAGTACGGGGCCTGCCGGAGCGCGCTCGCGTCCGGCGGTTTCCCATTCGTCAGTGGTTGCCCGGTTGCCAGAATGAGCTCGCGCAGCGGCCGGTCGAGGTGCTTGTCAAGGTGGGTGCACGCGTCGTCGAGCGCTTGGGCGAACTGCGGGAACGACGCGTGAAGCTCGCTGCCCGCTCCAGGCCGCATGCCGTCACCGGTGAACGCGATCGCCGTTTTGGCCGTGGCGCCGGCCTCGCCTGTCAGCAGGCCGGTCGCGGGCTCGCCCCGGGACAGGGCGCTGAGACGGTCCCGCAACTCGGCCCGGGTGGAAGCGATGGCCACGGCCCGGTGCCGGAACGCAGACCTCGTCGTTGCCAGGGAATGGCCGATGTCGGCCGGACCCAACTCGGGGCGCGCCTCGGTGAACGCGCGCAACTGCGCGGCCTGAGCACGCAGCGCGTCCTGCGTCTTGCCCGAGATCACCCAGGCGACCGGCCCGGTTTGCTCGGAAGCGGCTGAATCGCCGCCCGCGTCGCCCGCGGATTCGCCGGCGGCTGGCGGTGGCTGTTCGAGGGATGGCTGTTCGAGGATCAGGTGGGCGTTGGTGCCGCTGATCCCGAACGACGAGACCCCGGCACGCCGGACGTGGCCGTTGGCCGGCCACGGGATCGACTCGGTCAAAAGAGACACCCCGCCGCCGGCCCAGTCGACGTACGGGGAGGGTTCGTCCACGTGCAGCGTGCGGCCGAGCCGGCCCCGCTGCATGGACATCACCATCTTGATCACACCCGCCACGCCGGCCGCGGCCTGGGCGTGGCCGATGTTGGACTTGACCGAGCCCAGCCACAGCGGCTCGCGCCCGGAACGTTCCCGGCCGTAGACGGCGATCAGCGCCTCGGCCTCGATCGAGTCGCCCAGCGCGGTGCCCGCGCCGTGGCCCTCGACGGCGTCGATCTGGTCCGGGGTCAGCCGGGCGTCGGCCAGCGCCTGGCGGATGACGCTCTCCTCGGCGGGACCGCTCGGGGAGGTCAGCCCGTTCGTGGCGCCGACCTGGTTGATCGCGGAACCGCGGATGAGCGCGATGACCTGGTGGCCGTTGCGCCGAGCGTCCGAGAGGCGCTCAAGCAGCAGCAGCCCCACGCCCTCGCCGAAGCCCATCCCGTCGGCCGCCGCGGCGAACGCCTTGCAGCGTCCGTCCGAGGAGAGCGCTTCACGTCGGCTGAACTCGACGAACACGTTCGGGCTCGCCGTGACGGTGACTCCGCCGGCCAGCGCCAGCTCGCAGTCGCCGCGCCGCAGTCCCTGGCAGGCCAGGTGCGTGGCCACCAGCGACGAGGAGCACGCGGTGTCGATGGTGACCGCCGGACCGTGCAGGCCCAGGGCGTAGGAGACCCGGCCCGAGGTCGTGCTCGGCGCGCCGCCGACCACGAGGTGGTCCTCGACCGCGTCCGGCAGCGTCGACTGGAGTCTGGCCGCGTAGTTGCAGTACGAGACGCCGACGTACAGGCCGGTCGCGGTACTGCGCAGCGCGGTCGGATCCAGCCCCGCGCGCTCGACGGTCTCCCACGAGGTCTCCAGCAGCAGGCGCTGCTGCGGATCCATCGCCAGCGCCTCCTGCGGGCCGATGTCGAAGAAGCCCGCGTCGAACCGGTCGGCTCCGGCCACGAAGCCGCCCTGGCGGGCCGGGGCGCCGCCCGCCCGGCCGTCCTCGGGACCGGGCAGTTCCACGCCACCCCATCCCCGGTCGGCGGGGAAGGGCGAGACGCCGTCGCCGTCGGCCGCCACGAATTCCCACAGCTCCTCGGGAGAGCGCACACCGCCGGGGAAACGGCAGCCCATCGCGACGACGGCGATCGGCTCCTGTTCCCTGGCCTCCATCTCGCGTAGCCGCCGGGTGGAAAGCTGTAGCTCGGCGGTGACCTTTCTCAAATACTGACGCAGTTTCTCTTCATCCGCCATCGTGTTTGAGCTCCTTGGCCTGATGCCGAGCCGCCTCCCCCGCCCGAGAACGCTAACGATTGAGCAGTTCGATCAAAACCCCTATCTTGCCCCTACGAATCAGGGTGCCCCTATGCCGCTGACGCGGTGTCACATGCGGTGACCTGGTACTTGTGCGGCTGCGTGGTTCCTAGGGGTCGGCTAGGGGCTGGACGCCCGGAATAACCGGCACGTACTCTGGCGCAAAACGAGGGTACTGATTCCGCTGCTCGGATTATGTCACCGTGACACCGGGTCGGCCGAAGTCCGGGAATGTGCGGGCGGGAGATCCTCCGGAAATCCCCGCCGACTCACTCATGTCGTTTTGGAAACCCTATGGATTTCGATCTGTCGGTAGCTCAACGCAAACGTTTCGCCGATATCGGTTCCGCGGTCCTGGAACGATTCGGCGAACTTCCGCCGGCCACCCGGCCGCAGCTGACCCGGCCCGAGTGGAAGGCCGCGGCGGACCTCGGCCTGGCCGGGCTCTGCTTGCCGGCCGAGTACGGCGGCCAGGGCCTCGGCGCGCTGGACACGGCGCTGTGCCTCGAAGCGTTCGGCCGCTCGTGCCCGGACACCGGGCTCGTGTTCGCGCTCTGCGCCCACCTGCTGGCCTGCGCCGTCCCGGTCCGCGACTTCGCCGGCGACGAGGTGCGCGGCACGCTGCTGTCCGGCCTGGCCTCGGGCGACCTCATCGCCGCCAACGCGATGACGGAGGACGACGCCGGATCCGACGTCGGGCATCTCGCGACGACCGCGCAGCCGGTGGACGGCGGCTACCTCCTCGACGGGGAGAAGTCGTTCGCCAGCAACGCCCCGATCGCCGACCTGATCGTCACCTACGCGGTCACCGACCGCTCCGCCGGCTTCCTCGGCATATCAGCGTTCGCGGTGCCGCGCGAGCTCGACGGGATCAGCGTCGGGCCGCCGTTCTCGAAGATGGGCCTGAGCAGCTGCCCGGCGGCGCGCGTGCGGTTCGAGCGCTGCTTCGTGCCGCGGCGGTACCTGCTGGGCGAGGACGGCGGCGGCGCCGCCATCTTCCAGCACTCGATGGGGTGGGAGCGCAGCTGCCTGTTCGCCGGGTACCTCGGCCTGATGGACCGCCAGCTGGAGCAGTGCGTCGAACACGCGCGCGAACGGCGGCAGTTCGGCCGCAGGATCGGCGGCTTCCAGGCCGTCTCACACCGGATCGCGGGGATGAAGCAGCGTCTTGAGGGCGCCCGGCTGCTGCTCTACCGCGCGTGCTGGCTCCTCGACGAGGGCAGGGAGCACGTCGAGCAGACCGCCCTGGCGAAGGTCGCCGTCTCGGAGGCGGCGGTCGCCAACAGCCTGGACGCCGTGCAGATCTTCGGCGGCGCGGGATACCTGTCCCCGACCGGGATCGAGCGGCAGCTGCGCGACAGCGTGCCGGCGATGATCTTCTCGGGCACCACCGACATCCAGCGCGAGCTGATAGCCAGGGAGGTCGGGCTGTGAGCCTGCACCAGCTGCTGATCGAGGCCGCCGCGCGCGAGCCGGACCGGCCGGCCGTGGCCGGGCCGTCCGGCGCGGTGACCTACGGCGAGCTCGACGCCTGGGCCGACACGCTGGCCCACCGGCTGCTCGGGCTCGGCGTGGGCCGCGGTGACCGGGTCGTGATCTGGGCGGCCAAGTCGGCGGCCGCGGTGGCGGCGATGCAGGCCGTGCTGCGGCTGGGCGCGGCCTATGTCCCGGTGGACGGCACGACGCCGGTCGGCCGGGTCGCGGCGCTCGCCCGCGACTGCGGTGCCGGCGCGGTACTGACCGCCGCGGGCCGGATCCCGAAGATCTCCGCCGAGCTCGGACCGCAGGTCGGCTGCGCGAGCCTGGCCGCGGAGCCGGGAGCGACGCCGAAGCCGGTCAACGAACTCGTGGCCGACGACGAACTGGGGTTCATCCTCTACACCTCCGGGTCCACCGGAACCCCGAAGGGCGTGTGCATCAGCCACGGCAACGCCCGCGCGTTCGTGGACTGGGCAGTGGACGTGCTCGGACCCGGACCGCAGGACCGGTTCGCCAACCACGCTCCGTTCACCTTCGACCTCTCGGTCCTCGACCTGTACGCCGCCTTCTCGGCCGGCGCGTCGGTGCACCTCATCCCGTCCGAGCTCTCCTTCGCTCCCGCGCAGCTCGTCGAGTTCGTCCACCGGGAGCGGATCACCGTCTGGTACTCGGTGCCGTCCGCACTCGCGCTGATGATGCGGTACGGCGGACTGCTCGAAACGCCCACGCCCGACTCTCTGCGCGCAGTGCTGTTCGCGGGCGAGCCGTTCCCGATCACGCAACTGCGCGCCCTGGCCGGGTGGACCCGGGCCCGGATGCTCAACCTGTACGGCCCGACCGAGACGAACGTGTGCACCTTCCACGAGGTGACCACAGCGGATCTCGAACGCGACCGCCCCGTGCCCATCGGAACGGCGGCCAGCGGTGACCGGGTGTGGGCGCAGCGATCCGACGGAGGCGTCGCCGGTCTCGGCGAGGAGGGCGAACTCATCGTCGAGGGACCGACGGTGATGGCCGGGTATTGGGGCCGGGGGCCGCATCGCGGGCCCTATCGCACCGGGGACCTGGTCCGGGTGCTGCCCGACGGCGCCTTCGACTACCTCGGCCGCGGCGATCACATGGTGAAGATCCGCGGGCACCGGATCGAACTGGGCGAGGTGGAGTCCGCGTTCACAGGGCACGAAGACGTGGCCGAGGCCGCCGCGGTGGCCGTGGGCGAGGGCCTCGACCGGCGGCTGGTCGCCTTCGTCGCGCCGAAGCCCGGCTGTGACCCCGGCGTGCCGGCGCTCAGGCAGCACAGCTCGCAGCATCTGCCGCGCTACATGCTGCCCGACGAGGTGCACGTCATCGCCGGGCTGCCGAGAACCGGCACCGGAAAGGTCGACCGCCTGGCGCTGGCGGCGCGCGCGGAGCGCCGGCAGGCGCGGCCGTGAGATCCGCCCGCGGCTGCGAACCACTGACCCGCGAACCACTGACCCCGGCCCGTCGGCCCGCAACCGCCGGCGCCCTGCCACTGATCCCGAATCACTGACTCGGAACCACTGCCCCCGAACCGCTGCCCCCCAACTACTGACCCCGAACCACTGATAGAGGGAAGACGAGATGTCGGCTGATCAGGTCTTGGCGCGGATAACGGAGTTCATCCGCGAGAGCTTCCTGGACGGAGACCCGAAGGGCGAGCTGGACGAGGCCTCGCCGCTGCTCGAATGGGGCGTCCTCAACTCGATGAACACCGCGGTGCTGCTCAACTTCCTGCGCGAGGACCTCGGCGTCAACGTCCCGCCGGCGGCGATCAACCGGGCGAGGTTCAAGAACGTCGGCACCATCACGGCGCTGGTCGTCGAGCTGATGGACGCGTCCGGCGCGGCGCGGCTCGAAGGGAGCGAGGCGCGGTGAGCACTGACTACGACTACGACGTCGCGATCATCGGCGCCGGCCCGGCGGGATCGAGCGCGGCCGCGTACCTGGCCAAGGCGGGGATGTCGGTTGCCGTCTTCGAGAGCGAGATCTTCCCGCGCGAGCACGTCGGCGAGTCGCTGGTACCCGCGACGACGCGCGTGCTGCTGGAGACCGGCGCGATGGAGGCCGTGGAGAACGCGGGCTTCCCGAAGAAGTACGGCGCGGCGTGGACCTCGGCGCAGTCGCGCAACGTCATCGCCAACGTCTTCAACAAGTTCTCCCACGAACTCGGCTCGGCCGAGATCCAGTTCAACGAGCGCGACCAGCCCGGCGTCGACCGCGACTACACCTTCCACGTCGACCGCGGACGGTTCGACCTCATCCTGCTCAAGCACGCCGAGAGCGTCGGCGCCAAGGTGTTCCAGGGCGTGCGGGTGCTGAACGCGGACTTCGACGACCCGCAGAAGGTGACGCTCACCGTCCGGCTCGGCCCGCGCGAGGTCCCGATCAGCGCGCGGATGCTGATCGACGCGTCGGGCCGGCAGACCATGCTCGGCCGGCAGCTGAAGGTGAAGGTGGCGGACCCGGTCTTCGACCAGTACGCCGTGCACGCCTGGTTCGAGGGGCTGGACCGCAAGGCGCTCGCCTTCAACTTCGAGAAGTCCGACTACATCTACATCCACTTCCTGCCGATCAGCGACACGTGGGTGTGGCAGATCCCCATCTCCGACACGGTCACCAGCGTCGGCGTGGTGACGCAGAAGCAGCGGTTCGCCGAGGCCGGCACCGACCGGGAGAAGTTCTTCTGGGACTTCGTGTCGAGCCGGCCCGACCTGTACGAGGCGTTGCAGAAGGCCGAGCGCGTCCGCCCGTTCAAGGCCGAGGGCGACTACAGCTACGCGATGCAGCAGATCTGCGGCGACCGGTTCGTGATGATCGGGGACGCGGCGCGGTTCGTCGACCCGATCTTCTCCAGCGGGGTGAGCGTCGCGCTCAACAGCGCGCGGCTGGCCAGCCGGGACATCATCGCCGCGAACGAGGCGGGCGACTTCTCCCGCGAGCGGTTCGCCGCCTACGAGCGCGTCATCCGCAACGGCGTGCGCAACTGGTACGAGTTCATCTCGGTCTACTACCGGCTCAACATCCTGTTCACCACGTTCGTGCAGGACCCGCGGTACCGGCTGGACGTGGTCAGGCTGCTCCAGGGCGAACTCTACGACGACGAAGAGCCCGAGGTGCTGCGCATCATGCGGGAGACGGTGGCCGCGGTCGAAGAGGACGAGACCCACCTGTGGCACGAGCACCTGGGCACTCTCCGGGCGCCGACAGCGGCTCCGGCCTTCTAAGAGGGTGCGCGGCATGGATTGCCGGGCTCGCGGACCGATGGCCGTCGCGTGGCCACGTTTTTATCATGCACTGCTTTATCAGGCACTGCGTCATCGGTCACCGCGTCATCAGGCACCGCGTCGTCGGTCGGCACGCAGCGTCGCTCATGCGGCTGACGCCGCGTGGCGCTGTGCCGCACTCCTGCGCCCTGCCATGCTCGGCCCCCGACCTGCGAGCTGGTCCGGCATCCATGCCGTGCATCCCCTAAGGCTCGGCCGAACGGACGACGCGGGTCTCGATGTGCGGGGCCGGTGCCCTGAGCGCGAGCGCGGCGACGGCGCCGGACGGCGCGGGCAGGTCCGCGAGCGACCACTCGCGGACCGCGCCACAGTGCGCCGGCAGGGCCACCAGGGCTCCGTCGGCGGTGGTCACGATGGCTCGCAGATCGGCGGCCAGCCCGGTGCCGATCGCCTTCGCGACGGCTTCCTTTCGCGTCCAGAAGCGGAGAAACAGCGCCTCCCTGGATGCGGCGCCTGCCGCATCCAGGTCGCGCCGCTCGCCGTCGGAAAGCATCTCGCGAGCCAGGGCGTCGAGGCCGGGCAGCGGCCGTACCGGCTCGACGTCGACTCCGACGGGGCTGTCCCACGACAGCGCGGCGGCCGTGATCGCGTCGGCGTGACTGAGGCTCACGTGCAAGCCGGCCGGATGATCGACCAGCGGCCGGCCGGCTGGCGTGTAGCTCCAACGCTGCTGCTGCGGCGGACAGCCGGTGTAATGCGCGACCAGCAGCCGTGCGGTGCGGTGCGCGGCCGCCCGGCTTCGCTGGTGCCGGGCGGCCCGGCCGTCCAGCCCCGGCGAAGCGCCTGCGGGAAGCGCGTCGGCGCCCGCATCGACGCCGAACCATACGACGACCCGGGCGCCGTGCCCGGCGTCCGGCGCTGACATCGTCCGCCCCCTGATACCCATCCGGACCGCGGCGTCAACGCGCAGTCAGAGGTCTTAGATCTTAGAAGGAAACAGGCCATGTCGGATTCCGTCGCCGCGAACGCTTCAGCTTCAGCCGAGCCGATCGCCGTGGTCGGCGTGGGATGCCGGTTCCCCGGAGGCGCCCGCCGCCTGGACTCGTTCGGCGCTGTCCTCACCTCCGGCGCGGACGTCTTCCGCGAGGTGCCGCCTGATCGCTGGGGCCGGGAGTACAGCGATCCGAAAGGCCGTGCGGGCACCACCTCCAGCCATGTCGGCGGCTTCCTCGAAGAGGTCGACCGGTTCGACGCGGCCTTCTTCAACATCGCGCCGCGCGAGGCCGAGTTCATCGACCCGCAGCAGCGCCTCGTGCTCGAAGTCGCGTGGGAGGCGATGAGCGACTCCGGGCGGCCGTACGACGCCTGGGCGGGCACGCGCACCGGCGGCTTCCTCGGCATGCTCGCCTACGACTACGCCACCGTGCACTCCAAGACCCTCGGCATCGAGGGCATCGGCCCGCACTACGTGAGCGGGAACGAGTTCAGCTTCGCCATGGGCCGGCTGGCGTACACCTTCGACCTGCGCGGACCGATGGCCGCGTTCACCTCCGCCTGCTCCTCGTCGCTCTTCGCGGTCCACCTGGCTCGCCAGAGCCTGCTGGCCGGCGAATGCGACGTGGCCCTCGCCGGCGGCGTCAGCCTGATGCTCGCCCCGGAACTGAGCGTCTTCATGAGCCGCATCGGGGCGATCTCGCCCACCGGACGCTGCCGCCCCTTCGCCGCCGACGCCGACGGAGTGCTGCGCGGGGACGGCTGCGGCATCGTCGTGCTCAAGCGCCTCTCCGACGCGCTGGCCGATCGCGATCGCGTGTACGCCGTGATCCGCGGTTCGGTGGCCAACCATGACGGACGCAGCCTGGGCATCACGGCGCCGAACGGAGCATCCCAAGCCTCGCTGCTGCGCTCCACGCTGGCCTACACCGGGGTCGAGCCGGATGCCGTCGACTACGTCGAGGCGCACGGAACGGGAACACCGCTGGGCGACCAGATCGAGCTCATGACACTGGCCGAGGTCTACGGCAGCGGCCGCCGAGCGGACCGGCCGCTGTACGTCGGGTCCAACAAGGCAGTGTTCGGACACACGGACGGCGCAGCAGGCATCGCCGGCCTGCTCAAGGGCATCTGGATCATCAACAACGGGCACGTGCCCGGGCAGCCTGATCCCGGAAGGCTCACCTCCGCGGTCGACTGGAAGCGCGGTGGGATCGCCGTGCCGACCGCGGGCGTCGACCTCGACGTGGCCGACGCGGACCGGCCGGTCCGCGTCGGGGTGAGTTCGTTCGGACTGAGCGGCACCAACGTCCACATGATCGTGGAAGGCCTGGAGCGAGTCGAGGACGAGCCGGACCAGCCGTCGCGCGGTCCGCACGTGCTCGTGGTTTCCGCTTCCCGGCCGGACGCGCTTTCCGAGCAGGTGACGCTGATGCGTGAGCGCATCGCCGAGAACACCGACCGGCTCGGCGATCTTGTCGCCTCCGCGGCGACTCGCCGGACCCACGAAAAGCACCGCTACGCCGCCGTGGCGACGACGACCGAGGATCTGCTCGCCGCGCTGAGCGATCCGCTGGATCCGCCGGACGGTGCGTACACGGGCGTGGCCGATCCGGAAAGCACCCCCGGCCCGGTGTTCGTGTACTCGGGCCAGGGCTGCCAATGGCCGGGTATGGCCGTGGATCTGTATGCCGCCGCGCCGGTGGTCCGGGACGCGCTCGACGAGTGTGACGCGCTGATCCGCGGTGAGAGTGCGACGTCGTGGTCGCTGCTGGACGAACTGCGCCGCACCGAGGGCAGCCGACTCGACCGCACCGACATCGCGCAGCCCGCGATCCTCGCGGTACAGGTGGCGCTGACCAGGTGGCTCGCCGGGGCCGGTGTCCGGCCCGAGGCGGTCATCGGGCACAGCGCCGGCGAGATAGCCGCCGCGTGGGCGGCCGGGAGCCTTCCCCTCTCCGACGCTGTGCGGCTCATCGTGCTGCGCGGGCAGCTCCTACAGGAGACGGCGGGCGCCGGGCGCATGCTGGCTGTTCGCGGGGAACCTGACGCCGTGTCGGCGCTCTTGGCGAGCCGTGGCCTGGCGGTCGTCGTCTCCGGCGTCAACGGACCGACATCCGTCGTGCTCAGCGGACCCGCCGCCGACATCGAACTCGCCGCCGTGGCGCTGGAGGAGCACGGCCTGCGCTGCAAGCAACTGCCGCTGGACTACGCCTTCCACAGCCCGCTGATAGCGAATCAAGGCCCGCGCCTACGTGCCGCGCTGGCCGACCTGCGGCCTGCCGTACCGACGATCCGACTGCTGTCCAGCGTTCAGCCTGATGCCGACGGCACACCGCTCGACGCGTCGTACTGGGAGCGCAATCTCACCGAGCCGGTGCTGTTGTGGCCCGCCGTCGACCGCTTGCTGGCGGAGAAGGACCGCACGCTCGTCGAGATCGGCCCCGATCCGGTGCTCGGCCGAGCGCTCGCGGAAGCCGCGCAGCGCCGTGGACGCAGCGGCCCGGCGATGAACACCCTGCGCCGCGGAGAGCCAGGGATGGTCGAGCTGCACAGGTCACTCGCCCAAATGCACACGATCGGCATCACGGTCGACTGGGAGAAGGTCATCGGCAGGCCGACGCGTTACCGCACGCTGCCCGCGCAGTCGTGGGGCGGCGGGCGGTACTGGTTGCCAGGAGTCGAACGCGGACAGCAGAAGCGCGCGTCAGGTGGCGATGCGACGCCAGTGGCGGTGACGGCGCAACTGCGCCTCCTCGACGCCGATGGCCGGGTGATCAGCGAGATGGTCGCCACACCCAACGGCCAGGCTGCGTTCAATGGCCAGGTCGCGCCCAACGGGCACACCGCCGTGGCCAACGGGACGGTCCCCGCGTCTCAGCCCCGGTCGCAGCCCCAATCCCGGCCAGAGCTCACGGTGGCCGATCGTCCCGCCGTGGCCGCCGTGCCAGGACCGGTCGCGCCGGTGAATGCGCGCCCGGCCGCGCGGATGGCCGATCGCGTGGACGCACTGGTCCGCGACATCCTCGGCTTCGGCCCGGAGCATCCGCTGCTGCGCCGCCGCGGCCTGTTCGACCAGGGCATGGATTCGCTGACCGCCGTGGAGCTCGGCAGCAGGCTCGGCGCGGAACTCGGCACGACCCTGCCGACCACGCTCGCCTTCGAATATCCGACGATCGAAGCCCTCGGCGGATACCTCGCGGATCTTGTTCCCGCCCCGGCTGATCCGCCATCGGCCGCGACCGAACCGGCGGCGGCCTCCGTAGCTGTGGATGAGCCCGGCATTTCTGCCGGGGTTCCGGACGACACCGACGCCGTTGCCGTGATCGGCTTGGCCTGCCGGCTGCCGGGCGCCTCGTCGGCAGAGGAGTTCTGGACGCTGCTGACCGAGGGCCGCAATGCCGTGACGGAGCTGCCCGCCGCCCGGCGCGGCGACCCGATCTGGGCAGAGGCCGGTGCGCAGGTCCCCACCCGCGGCGGGTATCTCGACGACGTCGCGGGTTTCGACGCCGAGTTCTTCCGCGTCTCCCCGCGCGAGGCGAAGTCGCTCGACCCGCAGCAGCGGCTGCTGCTGGAAGTCGCGTGGGAGGCGCTGGAGGACGCCGGGCAGCCGCCACGCGCGCTCGAAGGCAGGCCGGTCGGCGTCTACGTCGGCCTGAACACGGCCGACTACCAGCAACTGCTCACCCGCGACCTGGCCGACGTGGACCACTACTACGGGACGGGCACCTCGTTCGCCGCGACGGCCGGGCGCCTCTCGTACTTCCTGGGCCTGCGCGGACCCAGCATCGCCGTGGACACGGCGTGTTCGTCCTCGCTGACCGCTGTCCACCTCGCCTGCCAGGGGCTGCGCGAGGGCGACTGCGAGATCGCGGTCGTCGGCGGGGCCAACGTGATCGTCGCTCCGACGGTCTCGGTCTCGATGTCCGCGGCCGACGCGCTCGCCCCCGACGGCCGGTGCAAGACCTTCGACGACGACGCCGACGGGTACGGGCGCGGCGAGGGCGCGGCCGTGTTCGTCCTCAAGCCGCTGTCGGCAGCGCGACGGGACGGCGATCGTGTCTACGCCCTGATCCGGGGGACCGCGGTCAACCAGGACGGCGCGAGCGGCGGCATGACCGTGCCGAGCGCCGCCGCGCAGACGGCGGTCATCCGCCAAGCGGTCGCGCGGGCGGGCTGGCAGCCGCACGAGGTCGACTACGTCGAGGCGCACGGCACCGGGACGCCGCTGGGCGACCCCATCGAGGTACACGCGCTCGCCGAGGCACTGAGCCCCGGCCGCGACGAGCGAAACCCGCTGCTGCTGGGATCGGTCAAGGCGAACCTGGGCCACCTTGAGGCTGCGGCCGGGGCCGCCGGGCTGCTCAAGGTGGTCCTGGCGCTGCACGCCGGCGAACTTCCCGCCCACCTGATCTCCCGGCCGTCCACGCGCATCGAGTGGGACAGGTTCCCGGTGCGCATCGTCACCGAACGGCGCGCATGGCCCGAGCGGGACAGGCCCTGGCGTGCGGGGGTGAGCTCGTTCGGTTTCAGCGGCAGCAACGCGCACATCGTCGTCGAGCAGAATCCGACGCAGGCGATCTCGGCGCGTACGCCGACTCCGGCGCGTGCGGAGCCGCCTTACGTGCTCCCGGTGACCGCGGCCAGCCTGCCCGCCTTGCGCGAGGCAGCCGGTCGTATGGCCGCCCGGTTGCGCGCAGCGCCGGAAGAACTCGACGACATCGTCAGCACGGCCGCCTACCGCCGCTCCTGGCTCGACCACCGGCTCGCGGTCACCGGGCGCGACGGCGCCGAACTCGCCGCCGCGCTGGAACTGGCGGCGGCCGGCGAGAGCGCGCCGGACGTCCGGATCGGCGAGGCACCCGACGAGTCGCAGTACGCGGTCGCGTTCCGGTACGGCGCGCAGCCGCCCTCGGCCAGACTGCTGGACCGGCTGGTGACAGTCCCCGAATACGCGGATGCGTTCCAGGATTGCACGCGGCAGCTGGCATCGCTGACCGGGCTGCGTTTCAAGCCGGGCGTACGGCAGCCGCGTGAACTGCGTGCCGCGTTCGTGTTCTGCCATCACGTGGCCGCGACGCGGCTTTGGGCGACGGTCGGCGTGGCGCCGCAGGCCGCCGTCGGCGACGGGCCGGCGGAAATCAGCGCGGCCTGGGCGGCGGGGCGGCTCACGCTGGCCGAGGCCCTGCGCGCCGCCGCGGGCCAGACTACTGATATCGAGCGGGCGCCCGGCCTGATCCCGGTCTTCTCCGCCGACGCGCGGTCGGCTGAGGCGATGGCCGCGCAGGGCGTGGCGACCGTTGTTGACATCATGCTCGGCGACCTGCCCAAGCCTCTCGCCGGCCGGTTCGGCGGCGTCGCGGTTGCGGACGATCCGCTGGACCGGCTCGCCCGCACGGCAGCAGAACTCTTCGTCGCCGGGGCCGCTCCCGCGCTCGGGCCGAGTACCCGACGCAGGCCGGTAAGCCTTCCCGCATACCCGTGGCAGCGCCGTCCGCACTGGTATCGCGAGACTGCGGACACCGCGAAGAGCCGCGCGGCCGTGCCCTGGACCCTGTCCGGAACCAACCGGACCGAGGTGCGCGCGCAGGCGGCCCGGCTGCGGGAGTTCATCGAGGTGCGGCCGCAGCTCGGCGTGGCCGATGTCGGATGGTCGCTGGGCGCCGCGCTGACCGGTCTGCCGCACCGCGGCATCGTCCTGGCCCGCGACCTGGACGGTTTCCGCCGGGGGCTGAAGGCTCTGGCGGGCGGTCAGCCCGCGGCGAACGTGATCGAGGGCGTGGCGCGCAGCGCGAAGACCGCGATGGTCTTCCCCGGCCAGGGCTCGCAGTGGGCCGGCATGGCCGTCGAGCTGTTGGCGGGCGCCCCGGCTTTTGCGGCGCAGATGCGCGCGTGCGAGCAGGCCATCGCGCCGTATGTGGACTGGTCGCTGGACGCTGTCATCCGGGGCGCCCCGGGCGCTGCGTCGTTGGACCGGGTCGACGTGGTGCAACCGGTGCTGTTCGCGGTGATGGTGTCGCTGGCCGAGCTGTGGCGGTCGTACGGGCTGCGGCCCGCTGCGGTCGTCGGCCATTCGCAGGGTGAGATCGCCGCCGCGTACGTAGCGGGAGCGTTGTCGCTGGAGGATGCCGCCCGAGTGGTGACGCTGCGCAGCGCGGAACTGTTGCAGCTGTCGGGCGCGGGCGGCATGGTCTCGGCCGACCTGAGCCGCGACGACGCCGAGCAGCGGCTGCGGCACTGGGGTGACCGGCTGTCGATCGCCGCGGTGAACGGACCGGGCACCGTCGTGATCTCCGGCGACCCGGACGCGCTGGCCGAGCTGACCGAAAGCTGCGCGGAAGAGGGGTACCGCGTCCGGCGCATCGACGTGGACTACGCCTCGCACTCCGCGCACGTCGAGCGGATCCACGACCGCCTGGTCGACGTGCTTTCCGGGATCAGGCCGCGCAGCGCGCGGATACCGTTCTACTCGGCGGTGACGGCCGGGCTGCTCGACACGGCCGAACTCGGCCCCGAGTACTGGTACCGGAACCTGCGCCAGACCGTGCGGTTCGAGCAGGCCGTTCAAGCTCTCCTGGGCGCCGGGCACGGGGTGTTCGTCGAGGCGAGCCCGCATCCGGTGCTCGCGGCGGGCATCGAGGAGACCGCGCTCGAAGCGCAGATCGCCGCGGCGGCGGTCGGGTCGCTGCGCCGCGACGAAGGCGGCCTCGACCAGTTCACGTCCTCGCTGGCCAGGGCGTACGCGCACGGGGCCGACGTCGACTGGCGGCCCGCGTTCGCCGGGCGCGGCGCGCGGCTCGTCGAGCTGCCGAAAGCAGCGGCGCAGGGTCCGGCGCAGCCCGGTGGCGCGGCGGCCGAAGACGCGGCGCAGAGCCTGTTCTGGGACGCCGTGGAGCGCGAGGACCTGTCGTCGCTGGCTGAGACGCTCGGCCTTTCCGATGACGAGCCCGTCTCGCTGGAAAGCCTCGTGCCGGCGCTGGCGTCGTGGCGGCGTGGACTGCGGCAGGAGTCGGTGCTGGACTCCTGGCGGTATCGCGTCGTGTGGCGGCCGGTGCCGGAACCGGTTGCCGCGAAGCTGTCCGGGACGTGGCTGGTAGTCGCCCCGGCAGAAGGCGCGGGCCGGGCGCGGGCTGCCGAGGCGGCTGCGGCGTTGGCGCGAAGCGGCGCCGACGTCCGCGAGGTCGTGCTGGACGCAGTGCACGTAGACCGTGAAGGCGCGGCTTCCCGGCTCGCCGAGATCACGGGCGCGGACACGGCGGGAGTGCTTTCGCTGCTGGCGTTGGACGAGCGGCCGCGTGCTGATCACCCGGTTGTCGCGGCGGGAGTGGCGGCGACCCTGGTGCTCGTGCAGGCGCTCGGTGACGCGGGTGTGGAAGCGCCGATGTGGTTGGCCACCCGCGGCGCGGTGTCGGCTGCGGACGGCGACGGCGGCTCGATGTCGCCGACGCAGGCTCAGATATGGGGTCTGGGCCAGGCCGTCGGCATGGAGCAGCCGCACCGGTGGGGCGGCCTGATCGACCTGCCCGAGGCGGCGGACGAGCAGTCGCTGCGGTGGCTCTGCGGCGTTCTCGCGAGTCCGGGCGGTGAGGATCAGTTCGCCATCCGCCGAGAGGGAGTGTCCGTACGGCGGCTGACACCCGACCCGCTGAACGGCCGTAAGCCGGTGCGCAAGTGGCGGCCGGAAGGCAGCGTCCTGATTACGGGAGGCACCGGGCGGCTCGGCCGCCGCCTCGCCCGATGGCTGGCGGCGAACGGGGCGGAGCACCTGGTGCTCGTCAGCCGGCGCGGATCCGCGGCGCCGGGTGCGGCCGAGCTGGAGGCGGAGCTGACCGCGTCGGGCACCCGGGTGACGCTCGCCGCCTGCGACGTAGCAGACCGGGCGGCGCTCAAGGCGCTGCTGGAGCGGCTCGACGCAGAGGGCTGCCGCATCCGCAGCGTGATTCACGCCGCGGTCGTGCCCGTGCGCGGCCTGCTGGCCGAGTCCACCACGGCGCAACTCGCGAGCGCCATCACGTCCAAAGTCGCCGGCGCGCAGAACCTCGACGAACTGCTGGACCGGGAGACGCTGGACGCGTTCGTCGTCTTCTCCTCGGTCGCGGGCATCTGGGGCGGCGCGGACCACGGTGTCTACGCGGCCACCAACGCCCACCTGGACGCGCTCGCCGAGCGGCGCCGCGCCGGCGGCGCTGCGTGCACCAGCGTCTCCTGGGGAATCTGGGACGCCTTCGGCGAGTCCGCCGCCGACGCCGACATGCGGGCGATACTCACCGATCAGT
Source organism: Actinocrinis sp. (assembly GCF_035946395.1). Lineage (NCBI taxonomy): Bacteria > Bacillati > Actinomycetota > Actinomycetes > Catenulisporales > Actinospicaceae > Actinocrinis > Actinocrinis sp. The sequence continues at coordinate 1,759 of NZ_DASYZI010000063.1, read as the reverse complement.
CGGTCCGTCAGGGACTGCCCCTGCTGGAACCGGGAACGGCGCTCGGCGCGCTGCAACAGGTGCTCGACCATGACGAGACCTCGGTTGTCGTCGCGGACGTGGACTGGGAGCTGTTCGCCGCGCTCTACACCGCGGCGCGCCCGCGCCCGCTGCTCGACGAGCTGGTCGCGGCCCGACGCGCCGCGGCTGCGGCGGGCGCCCCGGATCAGGACGGGTCGTCGGGATCGGACCTGGCGCGACAGCTGGCCGGCGTGCCCGAGGCCGAGCGCGAGTGGCTGGTCGTCGATCTGGTGCGCACGCACGCCGCCGCCGTGCTCGGCCATGACAGGCCGGACACGGTGGACCCTGACCGCTCGTTCCAGGAACTCGGATCCGACTCGGTGACGGCGGTGGAACTGCGCAACCGGCTCAACACCGCCACCGGCCTGCGGCTGCCGGCGTCTCTGGTCTACGACTACCCGACTCCCGCCGCGGTCGCGGCGTACCTGTGCTCGCAGGTCGCGGTCGGCGAACAGGCCGCGGCCACGTCCGGGGCGCCCGCCGGGCTCGCGCCCGAGCCCTTGCCCGCGACCGAAACCGATCCGATCGCGATCGTGGGGCTGGCGTGCCGCTATCCGGGAGGCGCCGATTCGCCGGAGGACCTGTGGCGGCTGGTGGCCGAGGGGCGGGACGCGATCTCGGCGTTCCCGACGGACCGCGGCTGGGATCTGGAGGCCTTGTTCGATCCCGATCCGGACCGGCCGGGCAAGTCGTACGTGCGCGCGGGCGGCTTCCTGCGCGACGCCGGGGACTTCGACGCGGGCCTGTTCGGCATCTCGCCGCGCGAGGCGCTGGCCATGGACCCGCAGCAGCGGCTGCTGTTGGAAACCTGCTGGGAACTGTTCGAGCGCTCGGGCGTGAACCCGCTCTCCCTGAGGGGCAGCAAGAGCGGCGTGTTCATCGGGGCGGTTCCGTCCGACTACGTGACGGCCGCGCGTGAAGTGCCGGAGAGCGTCGAGGGCTATGCGGTGACCGGGACCACGGGGAGCGTGGTTTCCGGCCGGGTGGCGTATGTGTTCGGTTTGGAGGGACCCGCGGTCACGGTTGACACCGCGTGTTCTTCGTCGCTGGTCGCGTTGCACCTGGCGAGTCAGGCGTTGCGTGTGGGGGAGTGCTCGCTTGCGGTGGCCGGCGGGGTGTCGGTGATGTCGAGCCCCAAGGGGTTCATCGAGTTCAGTCGGCAGCGCGCCCTGGCTGCCGACGGACGATGCAAATCCTTCGCGGCGTCAGCAGACGGATACGGACCCGCCGAAGGCGTCGGCCTGCTGCTGATGGAGCGACTGTCGGACGCGCGGCGCAACGGTCATCGAGTCCTGGCACTGGTGCGGGGCTCCGCGCTCAACCAGGACGGCGCCAGCAATGGCCTGACCGCGCCGAACGGTCCGTCGCAACAGCGGGTGATCCGTGCGGCGCTGGCCAGCGCCGGCGTGTCGGCGGCTGAGGTCGATGTCGTGGAGGCGCACGGCACCGGCACGATCCTGGGCGATCCGATCGAGGCGCAGGCGCTGCTGGCGACCTATGGTCAGCAGCGATCCGCGCGGCGGCCGGTGCTGTTGGGGTCGGTGAAGTCGAACATCGGTCATACGCAGGCTGCTGCGGGTGCTGCCGGTGTGATCAAGATGGTGTTGGCGTTGCAGCACGCTGTGGTGCCCGCGACGCTGCACGTGGATGCGCCAAGCCCGCACATCGACTGGACCTCCGGCGCGGTGGAACTCGCCGT
>NZ_DASYZI010000062.1:0-3313 GCF_035946395.1 Actinocrinis sp. | reverse complement strand
TTCTTGGTGTCGCCGTTGAGCAGTTCCACGGGGTTGAGCTCAGGACTGTAACCGGGCAGGAAGTGCTGGACGATCGCCTCGGCGTGCTCGGCCAGCCAGCTTTTGACGGTCTTGGCCTTGTGGGTGGGGTGCTGGTCGACGATCAGGTGGATCTTCACGCCGTGGTGGCGGATCAGGCGGCCGAGGAAGTCGGTGTAGCGCGTGACGGTCAGTGAGCCCTCGTAGACGGTGAAGGTCAGCGCGCCCCGGTTGGACAGGGCGGCCATCAGGTTGACCCTAAAGCGCTGCCCGGTCTTGGGCAGCACCGGGGTGGACCCGGTCGGGGCCCAGGTGGTGCCGGGCTTGTCGGCCGAGCCGATCCCGGACTGATCCAGCCACAGGATCAGCCCGCCGTCGGCTTTGGCCGCCGCGACGATGCCCGGGTAGGTCTCCGCCAGCCACGTGCGCACCAGGGCCGGGTTCTGCTCGTAGGCGCGGCGGATCGGCCGTTGCGGGGACAGGCCCCAGCGTGTGAGGTACTTGCCGGTGGTGGGCAGGGAGATGCGGATCACGAAGCGGCGGCGTACCAGTTCGGCCACCGCCGCCCTGGTCCACAGTTGCCCGGTCCCGCCGGCCTGCTCTGGGCTCTGGTTCACGATCGTGCGGTACACGGTGCGCTGCTGTGCCCTGCTCAGGGCCTTCTGCTCCTCGGGGCGGCGACCCGGCCGGCCAGGGCGCAGGGCCCGATCCCCGCCGCGCCGCTCGGCATTGACCCACCGCGTCACGGACCTGACACTCACCGCGAAGACCTCTGCCGCATCCACCTGCGACATCCCGTTCTTCACCGCACGCACCACCCGCCGCCGCAGATCCTCCAGCGCATCACGAGAAAGACCACGCGCATCAATGTGACGATCACTCACACACCGCCAACGATCACGAAAGGAATGGGTTACCCCTCAATAAATACGTCATGACACTCTCAACGAACCAGCTAACGCGCTAGCCTCCTACACCAACGACGACAGGCAGTAAACCAGCAATCGTGCCAGATCTGTGCCAGACGAGGCAGGAACTCACGGTCGCTCAGGGACACTCAGGAGCAAGCCGGCCGAGGCCGCTGTGCAGGTCAAGGGTACTCACCTTGTACGAGCCTACTTACCTTCGAGCGCTTACGAAGCAGAGGTCCGCAGATCAACCGCGAGCCCAAGCTGACATCAGTCGTGACATCAACCGGGCGGAACGACGTGACACGCGAGCCACTGAATCCGTACATGTACACGCTAGACGACGTGCCCAAATGTCAGCCATGCACGTGTCCGAACGAACTCCCAAAGGGGGGTGTCGCGCGGTCGAATCGCGCTGCGGGCTTCTGATGTCGACGAGCGGCCGAGTACGTGTGCCGTCAGATGCGAGAAGCTACTTGACCCCGGAGATCGACCCCTGATGCGCGCGTCTGGCAGGAGAAAGGTCAGGTGCTGCCTGCTAGGCAGGCGAGTATGCAGGCGTCAAGTTGGCTAGTTCGCCGGTGAGGCGGGTTGCTCGCGAAGTCTTGGGGCCAACTGGGATGCTGCTGTCACGGCGAGGTGAGGGAGCAATTCGCGCAGACGGCGATGGGCGAGGGAGGCCTCCAGCTTGCTCGCGAGATCGGCTGCTTCGGTGGCGCATTGGATCGCGCGTTCTGTGCCGCCGATGCGGGCGAATGCGTGGGCTGCTTCGGCGAGGACGATTGCGCGGGTTTTGACCTGGTCGGCGCTGAGCGAGTCGAGTGCGCGGACGGCGGATGCATGGGCATCGTCGACAGCGCCGAGGTGGGTGTAGACGTTCGATGCCATGGCCCAGATGTAGGCGCGGTCCACGAAACGGCACCAGGGTTCGGCGTCGTCCTCGGGCGCGGCAGAGGCCATCTCGCTGCCATAGTCGAGAGCTTCCTCCAACTCGGCGATGGCGGCACCGGAGTCGCCGATCTTGGCCGCTTCCTGGGCGGCGCGGACGGCCATCCATGCTTGTGCGCGGGGGTTTGGTCCGACGCGGCTGACTGCTGTGTGCGCCAGCTGCCATGCGGTGTGTGGGTCGCCGCGGTCGGCCGCCGAGTAGGACAAGTAGGTGAGGATGCACGCGAAAAGCGGGCCGTCAGCCGCGTAGCGTGCGCATGCCATGGCGCTGTCCCAGTATCGGTGAGCTGCGGGCATGTCGCCGAGGTCAAATGCGAGCCAGCCTGCCAGTAGCGACGCTTGGCCGCCAGCGGTGGCCAAGCGGTGGCGGAATGGCTGGTGGCGTGTGCCGGTCATCATGGCCGCGACATCACGGACGTGCTGGCCGAGCGCGGGCATCAGGGCGCGGGCGGGGCGATGGTATTCGAGCCCAAAAAGGTAGGCGGTACTTTCAGCGATGAGGGCAATGGCCTTTGGTTGTGGGACCTCAGGGCGATTCAGTGAATAGCGGAGCGCGTCGTTCGGGTCGCCGAGGATCAGAATACTATCGTCCAGTGAAGCGGGAGTACCGATTAGACTGCTGACTGTCGGAGAGAGAGGCGCTACCTTGGTGGCGTCTGCAAAGCCTAGTTCGATGTACGGGGTGCTCGTGACACGTTGCAGCGCGCGCCGGTAACGCGGCAAGCATGTGGAGTGTGCTCCGGATTCCCATTTATTGACGAGTCGCTTGTCACACGTGTTGGGTTCGCCAAGAGCGTCGCCAGCATCGCGAACTGCTGTTGCGAAGTTGGTCAGGCTCATATTCATCGCTAGGCGAATGCTTCTGAGCTTTTCATTTCGGACACGATGGGCAGCGGATACGGCCATGGACATCACTTTCTCTGCGTATCGCTCGTGTGGAGCGAATTTGACTGAGCAGATGGAGCCAGCCGTGAGCGAGTCATGCGTGCCCGCAGCTGGACGTGATGGAGTCTCAATCGGTCGGCAGGGGCGGACATACTACGTTTGGAGGGACGTCTAGGGACGTCTTTGCTATGCTCGACTTCTCGGGCCATGCGAGGAGGTCTGCGTGAACCAAGCGCTTCGGAGCGCCATGATGGCTGCTGGCCTGCAACAACTTGACCTTGCGTCGCGACTTGAGGTTGACCCGAAGACGGTTGAGCGCTGGCTCGACGGGCGTGTGCCCCATCCGAGCAACAGGGCAGCCATCGCAAAGCTGCTCAATCGGCCAGAGGACGAGTTATGGCCGTCCGGCATGTTGGCTCATCGAGCTTGGCCGTGACGGCCGCTGGTTCGGGTGCTGAGGTGCCCACGTGAGCGTCGGGTCGTCGCGCAGCGGGCTCGGAGTCGCTGGTTATCGGGGTTGCGATAGCCGAATGCGCTGCGGGCATCGGTCTTGA
>NZ_DASYZI010000061.1:0-25635 GCF_035946395.1 Actinocrinis sp. | reverse complement strand
ACCGTGTAGTAGGTGACCCGGATCGAGGTCTGGCCGCCGGGCTTGCTGCCGGGGTCGACGTCGAAGGCCGCGAAGCCGTAGGGGTGGGTCAGGTCGCGGAAGGCGGACCAGATCGCCTGTTCGAAGACGTAGGTCGGGGTCTTCTTGCCGTTGGAGCCGACCGCGCCGACCGCGGTGATGACCTTGCCGGTGCCGTCGGTGAAGAACTTCCCGTTCGTCGGCGAGTTGGTGCCGCCGCCGCCGAGGACCATGTGCACGGTGCCCTGGGAGGTGTCGATGTCGTCGGTGGCGGCGGAGACCGGGTTCGGGGTCAGCGTCTCGGAGCCGGGCACCGTGCCGCGCACTGCGAGCGAGCGCTCGTAGTCGTGCTCGTGGCCGCACAGCACCAGGTCGACCTCGTACTGGTCGAAGAGCGGGCCCCAGGCCTGCCGGATGCCCAGGTCGGAGCCGTTGGCGTCGGAGGTGCTGATCATCACCTGGTGCATGCAGACCACGACCCAGTCGATCTGCCGGGACGAACGCGCCGCCGCCAGCTGCGACTCCAGCCACGCGCGCTGCTCGCCGTTGCTGTATCCGCTGACGTACGAGTCGCCGCCGTCCTGAAGGGCCACCTCGTCGTTCTGTAGCACGATCACCCGGACGCTGCCGGCGGTGAACGCATACCACAGGCCGTTCCAGTCGGCGGAGCCGTTGGTGGGCAGCGCGAACCGGGTGAGGTAGGCCTGGTACCCGATCGGGCCGTTGCCCTTCTCGTTCTCGTGGTTGCCGGCGGCGGGCATCCACGGCCGGTAGCGCGTCGAACGGGTGTTGTTGGCGAAGAACGAGTTCCAGGTGCGCACCCGGTCGTCGGAGATGTTCGCGTAGCAGAGGTCCCCGTTGAGCAGGTGGAACAGCGGCTGGACCTGCTCGATGCCGTGCACGATGTCGGCCGAGGTGGGCGAGGCCAGTCCGCTGATGCCTGAGCTGTAGGCGCCGGCGCTCGCACCGGGCAGCCAGGAGACCGTGGGCACCGACTGATCGCCGAAGCTGGTGAACGTGAACGGCACGCGGCCGGTCGGAGCGGTGCGGAAGGTACCCGCGTCGGGCAGCACGCCCTCACCGAACGCCGCGTAGATGTACGTCGTATCAGGACGTAGGTCACGCAGGAACGCGTGATGGACGTAGACCTCGCGGTTACTCGCCGCGTCGATGTAGGTGCGCGTCTCAGCTTGCGCCTCGCGGCCGTAACCGTCGTCAGGGGTGCCGTAACGCACCCGCGGCTTCGAGATCGGCGTGACGGTGGACCAGGAGACGTACATCTGACGCGACGGGTCGCTGCCGAAGGTGAGGTGCAGGCCATCCACCGGCGGCGCGCCGAACTTCTCCGGCTGGCGCCACAACACGGGAGCGGCCGCAGGGACAGCGGATTCGCTCGACGCGCCCAGCGTGCTCACGGATGCGGCAGCCGGTGCGGCAATGGCGACCGGAGCAGCGGCGAGCGCGCCGCCGACCGCGACGGCGCGCAGGGCGGAGCGGCGGCTGAACGCGCTGTCGGACGTGGATGCGACAGCGGCGTCAGCTGCGGAAACGATGGGCTCCACGGAACACCTCCTGGCAGGACGGCAGGCCGACTCGGCTTTCACGAGCCTCGGCGACGGTATCCACGCCTGGAGCCAGAGGCATGAACGCACAGTGAAGCACTGTACAAATCTTGATTTTGGTAAACGGGGACTGAGCTGGCCATAGCGCCGTGCACAAGCGGCTGCCGGCGAGAGGTGCGCGTACTGTCTTTACAGAATCAGACTCGCGCGTACGTGCTCTGCGACCTGCTCGGCGCGTTGCGCGGTCAGCGGATCGCCCTGGGCGTCGGTGACGTAGAACACGTCGATCGCCTCGGCGCCGAGGGTCGCGACTCGCGCGGTGGCGATATCAGCCCCCGACTGCGCGAGGGCGGCCGCGACCTGGTGCAGCAGACCAGGGGTGTCACTCGCCCGTACCTCGATCACGGTCGCCACCGCGGAGGCGTCGTCGAGCACGGAGACGGTCGGCGGCACCGCAGGCCAGGACCGGCCGCCGACCGGGCGGTGTTCTGCTTCTCGGGAGGCTACCCGGGCGGCCAGGTCGAGCCGCCCGGCGAGGGCGGCACGCAGGTCGGTGCGCAGGCGCGCGATGTCGGGCAGTTCGCCGTACTGCGCGGCGACGGTCCAGCGCTGCACGGCCCACGGTTCACCGGCAGGTTCGGCACCGTCCGCGCCGGCGGCGCTGCCAACACTGCTGGCACTGCGGACAGGGAATACGACGGTCTCCACCTCCGCGGCGAGGATGCGTACATGCCGCAGGCTCAGTACGCCCGCGACCGTCGCCAGTACGCCGATCTGGTCCGGCAGCGCGATGTCGAGCCTTGCGACACCCGCCGCGCCCGGGGCCAGCGCGACGACGGCCAGCCGGTCCGGGGACGTGACAGCGCGGGCAGCGAGCGCCGAGCCGTCGAAGGCCGGAGCGGCCGACGGAGCCTGGCCGCGCAGCCGGGCACGAGCACGATCGGCGAGCCCTGACAGCAGGGCCGCCCGCCAACGGCTCCACACGGCTGGGCCGGTGGCCTCCGAATCGGCCTCGGTCAGGGCGTGCAGCAGGGCGACGAACTCGGCCGGGCCGACGGAACCGCCGGGCACGTCCGCCGCCGCCAGCAACGCGTCGAGCGTCGCAGGGTCCTGTGGATCACGGTTGACGGCGAGCTGCGCGAGCAGCAGGTGATGGCGGACGAGCGCGGCGAGGACAGCCGAGTCGGCGGCGTTGAAACCGAGGCGGGGCGCGAGATCCGCGACCAGTCCGGCGCCGGCTTCGCTGTGGTCGATCGGCGCGCCCTGATCGTCCGTCAGGCCCTTGCCGAGGTCGTGGCAGACCGCTGCGACGAGCAGCAGGTCCGGCCGGGCGACGCGCCTGGCGCGCGCGGCCGCCTGCACCGCCGTCTGCACGCAGTGCCGGTCGACCGTGTGGATGTGCAACGCGTTGCGCTGTGGCAGGGACCTGGTCCGCTCCCACTCCGGCAGCAGCCGGCTGAGCAGCGAGGTGCGGTCCAGCGCCTCCCACACCGGCACGAGACCGGGTCCGGCGCCGAGCAACCGCACGAACTCCTCACGCGCGGCGCGCGGCCAGGGCGTCGGCAGCGGCGCGGCGTCCTCGGCCAAGCGGCGCAGCGCGGTCGGTGCCAGCGGCAGCCCGGCGGTCGCCGCCGCGGCGGCGGCACGCAGCAGCAGGACGGGATCGCGGGACGGATCGGCTGCCAGCGCGAGCGCCGCCTCGCCGTCCGCCTCGACGACGCCGTCGGCCAGCGGCGTGCGCTGCGCGGTGCCGCTGCGGCGGCCGGAGCGGGTGCGCTCGGCCAGGACCTGGTCGATCCGCCGCCACGCGAGGTCGCAGGCGTATGCGATGGTGCGCGCGGCGTCGGTCACCGCGCCTAGCAGTTCGTCGGCGCCGCCGGCCATGTCGAGCTGCGCCGCGACCTCGTCCTGCTCCTGAAGGAGCAGCCGGTCTGCGGAGCGGCCGGTGACGATGTGCAGGGCGTCGCGCACGTCGAGCAGGCGCGCACGCGCCGCCTCCGGCTCGCCGTGCGGGATATCGGCGAGCCAGGAAGCCGAGATCGCGGTGAGGGCGTGGGCGTCCCGCAGGCCGCCGATGGCCTCCTTCAGGTCGCCCTCAAGACGGTAGGCCAGCTCGCCGTGCAGTTCGAGCCGCTGCGCGCGCACCGCCTCGACCTCGGGCAGCCGCTTGGCCGCCCTCGCCCGCCAGTCGGCGAGCGCGACCGTGCGCAGTTCGGCGGTCAGCGCCGGGTCGCCGATCACGTGACGCGCCGTCAGCAGGCCCAGCGCCACGGCCAGATCCTCGCGGGCGAGCGAGCGCGCCTCGGCGACGGTCCGCACCGAGTGGTCGAGCTTGATCTTCGCGTCCCAGACCGGGTACCAGATCGCGTCGGCGATCGAGGCGATCCGCGCGGGCTTGCGGGAGCCGTCGTGCAGCAGCACCACGTCGAGATCGCTGCCCGGGGACAGCTCCCCGCGGCCGTAGCCGCCGACGGCGACCAGCGCGATACCGGAGGCGGGAGCGTGCTCGACGGCGGCCTCCAGCAGCTGCGCGAGCCACGTGTCGGCCGCCTGCGACAAGGCGCTGCGCAGCTTCGATCCGCGCAGTCCGGAGGCGATCAGCTCGCCGCGCCGCTCGGCGTATCCCATGCCCCTGCTCCTCACGAAGCGGGCGGAGACCCCTGATGCAGTCTCCGCCCGCGTCCTGTCACGACCGACCGTCACCGGCTCGGTGGCTAGAGCGCGTCGGCCCCCCGCTCGCCGGTGCGCACGCGCACCACGGACTCGACCGGGGTGACCCACACCTTGCCGTCGCCGATCTTGCCGGTCTGCGCGGCCTTGGCGATGACGTCGATGAGCGTCTCGACGTCGTGGTCCTCGACCAGCAGGTCCAGCTTGACCTTCGGCACCAGGTCGATCGTGTACTCGGCGCCGCGGTAGACCTCGGTGTGGCCGCGCTGCCGGCCGTAGCCGGAGGCCTCGGTCACGGTGAGCCCGTGCACGCCGAAGGCCTGCAACGCGTTCTTGACCTCGTCGAGCTTGTACGGCTTGATGATCGCGGTGATGAGCTTCATCTAGGCCTCGACCTTCTCATCGGGGGACGGGGCGGCGGCAGGCGACTGCGCCGCCGGGGCGGTCACGGCGGCGACGCTCACCGCCGCGCGGTGCAGGGCGCCGCTGAGGCCGCCCCAGTCGTACGCGGTCTCGGCGTGCTCGGTCTGGTCCACGCCGATGACCTCAGCCTCCTCGCTCACCCGCAGCCCGATCGTCTTGTGCAACGCGAAGGCCAGGATCAGCGAGACCAGGAACGAGTAGGCGAAGACGATTCCGGCGCCCTCGGCCTGCGCCCACAGCTGGTCGAGCCCGCCGCCGTAGAACAGGCCCTCGCGTGCGCCGTTGGTGTACCCGCCCACCTCGATCGGGTCGGCGAAGAGGCCGATCAGCAGGGTGCCGAGGATACCGCCGACCAAGTGCACGCCGACCACGTCGAGGGAGTCGTCGTAGTTGAACCGGTTCTTCAGGTTCACCGCGTAGCAGCAGACGAACCCGGGGATCAGCCCGACGAAGATCGCGCCGAGCGGGGAGACCGAGGCACAGGCCGGGGTGATCGCGACCAGGCCGGCCACCGCGCCGGAGGCCGCGCCGACGGTGGTGAACTTGCCGTGCTGGATCTTCTCCGCGGCCAGCCAGCCGATGACCGCCGTGCAGGTGGCCACCTGGGTGTTGAGGAAGACCACCGAGGCCTGGCCGGAGGCGGTCAGCGCGGAGCCGGCGTTGAACCCGAACCAGCCGAACCACAGCAGCGCGGCGCCGAGCATCACGAACGGCACGTTGTGCGGCCGCATCGGGTCCCGCTGGAACCCGACCCGCCTGCCGATCACCAGCGCGCAGGCCAGCGCGCCCGCACCGGCGTTGATGTGCACCGCGGTGCCGCCGGCGAAGTCCATCACGTGCAGCTTGGCGTTGATGAAGCCGTTGGGCGAGAACACCCAGTGCGCCACCGGGAAGTAGATGAGCGTCACCCAGCCGACCACGTACACGGTCCAGCCGACGAACTTGGTGCGGTCGGCGATGGCGCCGGAGATCAGCGCCGGGGTGATGATCGCGAACATCAGCTGGAAGCACGCGACCGCGAACAGCGGCACACCGGTCGAGCCGTAGATGCCCGGGTGCCCCGAGGTCACGCCGGTCTGGATGCTGTGCATCCCCCACTGCGTGAGGCCTCCCCAGAACCCGCTGCCGTTCGCGTCATTCGCGTTACCGAACGAGACCGACCATCCGTACAGCACCCACGCGACGGTGACCACCGCGATACAGATGAAGTTCATCATCAGCATGTTCAGCACGCTCTTCGCGCGCACCATGCCGCCGTAGAAGAAGGCCAGACCGGGAGTCATCAGCAGCACGAGCGCCGAACTGGCCAGCACCCACGCGGTGTTACCTGAGTCAAGAGTTGGCATCGTCACGTTCCTTCGCGAGGCCCGCCCGACGGTCCGGGCCCAATGCCGGAGCACTGTGCCGGCCGGACCGATACAGGTCGTGTCAGTGAAAGGTGAAAAGATCGCGTGTGTTGGTAGCGCAAAGGGTGCCGACCTCACGGGCCGACTGTTCATGGGTCGACGCCGTTGTCGTTGCGCAGAACCATCGCGGCGAGCCGTTACCGCTCACTTCGCGTGATGTTTCACTGACGTGACGGATTGCTCAAACTGGTTACGTCCTTGTGAACGCCTGAACTGGTAAGGCGGCGACCGGTATCGGGACGGCTCCCGGCACCGGGTCACGGAGGCGATCAGTCAGTTCGCGCAGCGCGGGATCGCGCGGGAAACGCTGCCGGGCGCGCGAGACCACCTCGCGCAGCCGCTCCTCTGTGTGTCGGGACCGTAACCTGACGGCGAGCGTGCACGCGGCGCGCAGCGCCTCGGACGCGCCGGCGGCGTCGGCGAGCAGGGTACGCGCGTCGGCCACGCCGATCAGTGCGTTGACGTGCCCGCGCAGCCGTCCGGTGCCCTCGCGCTCGTACAGCAGGACGGCCGTCTCGAACTCGGTCGCGGCCTCGGCGGCCGCGGTCGGAACACGGCCGGCCAGGTCGCGCAGGGCCTGGCCGAGTTCAGCGCGCAGGGCCGCAGCCGTGTAGCCGGACAGCCATTCGGGGCCGTGGTCCTGTGCACGCGCCAACTCGTGCGCGGACTTTGCCCGCCCGGACCAGCGCGCCGCAGGCGCGCGCCTCCACCGCGTCGGCCGCGGCGCAGACCAGCGGTTCGAGCTCGCCGCGCGCGCCGGCCCGCCCGACGGCCAGCAGTTCGAGCGCGTCCTGGGCCCGGTTCAGCGCGATGAGCTGGCGCCCCATCGCGGTCAGGATCCCGGCCGCCAGCGACCGGTCCCCCGCCTCCTTCGCGCTGTGCAGCGCGAGGATCTGGTAGCGCTGCGCGGTGGCCTGTAATCCGCAGTCCTGCGCCATCTCGCCGGCCAGCAGGCCGAGCTGCGCCGCGACCCGGAACAGCCGGGGCTGCACCACCTCGGGGGCCTGGCGCAGCACCTCGGCCACCTCGTAGAGCTGCCCGACCACGGCGGCGCGGCGGATCCCGCCGCCGACCGCGGCGTCCCACTCGCGGAACGTGCGCGCGGCCTCCTCCAGCTGCTCGACCAGGATCGCGGTGCGCCCCATCCGTACCCGCGCCATCACCGCGGCGCCGCCGTCGACCGCCGCCGGGCGCACCGCCGGAGCGGGCAGCAGCCACCGCTTGACCGGCTCGACCAGCGCCGCACCGGCGGCGAGCGGCGGCGCTCCGCCGGCCCCGCGCCGTCCCAGTATCAAGTCGCTGCGACAGAATTCGGCGAGCAGCTCGGCGGTGCGCTCCGCCGACCAGGGCAGGTCGGTGAGCGTCCCGGCGATCGGGCTGGCCGGCTCGCGCAGCCCGAGATCGCTGAGCGTGACGACGCAGCCGAACCGCTCGCTGAACAGCTCGGTCAGGATGCGCGGGATCGGATCGCGCGGCTGCTCGCCGTCGAGCCAGCGGCGCACGCGGGAGGTGTCGGTGGCGACGTGCGTGGCGCCGAGGTCACGCGCCCTGCGGTTCACCAGGCGGGCAACCTCGCCCTTCGACCACCCGCTGCGGACGAACCAGGAGGCGAACAGTTCGTTCGGGAGACGCTCAGGCACCGCGCCGCGCCCTTCAATGCGTAGTGTCGCCGGTAGTGAGCTGAAAGTAACGGCTGGAATGCGGCGTCCGCAGGCGAATCTGCAAATGCGCCAGGATTCGCCACCCGAGCTCCGGCGCGCCGTACCCCCTCGACGACTATGTTCAATATGCAGGAGGCTGTCCGCCATCACTCATTCCGGTGAGCGAACGGGGCGGGGGACGGGCGGCAGTAACCTGATGGGGGCGTCACAGTTGAGAAAGGCGTGACGACGATGCGTGGCCGAGGCCAGCTGGGCACCCTGGGCACCCTCCTGCCGCACCAGGCCGGCCGCCTGAGACCGGCTGCCGACCCGCGGGCGGACACGGCCCCGAACCAGGGCAAAAACAGTTCGAACGCTGACAAGCCGGGTGCCGACAGGGCGGAGCGGACGGAGCGGGCCGACCGCCCGAGGCGGGCCGGCAGGTCGGTGACGGCCGTGGTCGGCCGGTCGACCGCGCTGCGTTACGCGGCCTGGGGCTGGCCGGTCGCCCCGAGTGCCGCGATCCCGGCGACCACCGACCTTGAGCAGGTCTTCGCCACTTGGTCCCGGCTGCCCGACGCACCCATCCTCGCGGCCTGCGGCGAGGCCTTCGACGTGATCGAGGCGGACGCTTCGGCCGGGCGCAACGCGCTCGCCCGCCTGGACCGGCTCGGCGTGGAGCTCGGCCCGGTCACGATCGACTCGGTCGCGGGACCGGGAAGCGGCCTGGGCGCGGGTGCCTGGGTGTCGGCGGGCGCACGTTCGTCGGGCCGCATCGGCTTCCTGGTGCGGGCGGACTCCGCGGCGCCGCTGAGCGCCCTGATCGATCGGAACACCGGCCCCGTCCTGATCGGCCGGGGCGCCGCCTTCGAACTGCCCCGCGCGCTCGACCAGTCCGAGCCGTTCCGGCCGACCATGCCGACCGGCCGTTACTGGCTGCGGCCTCCCGGGACGCCGCGCCCCGTGCTGCCGACGGCACACGTCGTGCTAGGCGCCCTCGCCCTCGTCCCCTACCGCGCCCTGGCCGCCTCGCCACTCCCCCGCTAGCCAACACCTGCATGACATTATGCGTGTCATGAAAGAGTCGCCCCCGCTCCTGCTGCCCCTGCTGAGGTCGCAGACCCACGGGGAGCTGCTGGCCTGGCTCTTCCTGCACCCGGAGGCCGAGTACTCCACCACCGACCTGGCCCGTCTCGTCGGTACCTCGCAGTCCACGGTCAGTCGCGAGGCCACGGTGCTGGCAGACGCCGGTCTGGTGAGCGAGCGGCGGCACGGCCGGTTACGCCTTCTGCGAGCGGCAGGCAACACCTCGATCGCTCGACCGCTTACCGACCTGCTCGCCATAACCTACGGACCCCTGCCTGTGCTCACCAAGTCGTTGCGTGACCTCAATGGCGTTGAGCAAGCGTACATTCACGGCTCTTGGGCGGCCCGATACCAGGGCGAGCCGGGCGCCGTCCCCCGAGACGTCGACGTCCTGGTCATCGGGGATGCCGACGACGATGAGCTCTACGCCGTGGCGCGCAAAGCCCGGACGACCCTCGGCCGGGAAGTCGACATCCAGCAAGTGACGAGCCGTCAGTGGGAGGACTCACCCGACGACGATCCGTTCCTGACCACGGTTCGCAGCCGCCCCCTGATCCGGCTCGCCCTGAGAGAAGTACCGGGTCAGTGAAGACGCGAGCGAAGCAGCGCGGCCGGATACTGGTGTCCCGCGCCGGAAGTCCGCCGCAGAAGCCGGCCCCGCGCGGTTCACCAAACACAGTCCACCTGGCTGCGTTACCGCAGTGCCCTCAAACAGCAGCGCCCTCAAACAACCGAGTTTTCGGGCGCTGCGGCGCCTTGCCAGCCGGGCGCGGATGACCGATTTCTCATGTACCGGACGTCCGGCACAGGACACCAGCCGCCGCTGCCGTTACTGGTCGATGAGCGCGTCGACGAACGCGGCGGGCTCGAAGGGCGCGAGGTCGTCGGCGCCTTCGCCGAGGCCGACCAGCTTGACCGGGACGCCGAGTTCGCGTTGCACGGCGACGACGATACCGCCCTTCGCGCTGCCGTCGAGTTTGGTCAGCACGATGCCGGTGATGTCGACGACCTCGCGGAAGACGCGCGCCTGGACCATGCCGTTCTGGCCGGTGGTCGCGTCGAGGACGAGCAGGACCTCGTCGACCGGGCCGTGCTTCTCCACGACCCGCTTGACCTTGCCGAGCTCGTCCATCAGCCCGACCTTGGTGTGCAGCCGGCCGGCCGTGTCGATCAGCGCGGTGTCCACGCCGCTCGCCTTGGCCTGCCGGACCGCGTCGAAGGCCACCGACGCCGGGTCCGCGCCCTCCGGTCCACGCACGGTCGTCGCGCCGACCCGCTCGCCCCACGTCTGCAACTGGTCGGCGGCGGCGGCGCGGAAGGTGTCCGCGGCGCCGAGCACGACGCTGCGGCCGTCGGCGATCAGGACTCGGGCAAGCTTGCCGGTCGTGGTGGTCTTGCCGACGCCGTTCACGCCGACGACCATCACGACCGCCGGGCCCTGGCCGTCGGAGCGCAGCGAGCGGACGGTGCGGTCGATGTCCGGGCCGACGAGAGTGAGCAGTTCCTCGCGCAGCAGGTTGCGCAGTTCCTCGGGCTTTCGCGAGCCGAGGACGCGTACGCGCGTACGCAGGCGCTCGACCAGTTCCTGGGTCGGCGCGACGCCGATGTCGCTGGTCAACAGCAGGTCTTCGATCTCCTGCCAGGTCGCGTCGTCGAGCTTGTCCCGGGACAGCAGGGCGAGCAGGCCCTTGCCGACCGCGCTGTTCGAGTGAGCGAGTCGGCCGCGTAGCCGCACGAGGCGACCGGCGCTCGGCTCGGGTACCTCAAGGGGGCGCGCCGGGGCGGGAGCGGGTCCGGTGGCGGTCGCCGTCTCAGGTGCGGGATGTGTGGCGACGGCGCCGGATTCGGCAGCGGAGACTGGGGCCGGGGCGGCGGCGCGTTCGGCCGCCGGTGGGGCGGATTCCTCGGCGCGCGGCAGAGCACGGCGCGACGGCACATTGCGCACCAGGTAGGCGGCAAGTACCCCGATCACCGCCACGGCGAGCACGGCGGCGATGACGATGATCACAGTCTCCATGGAGCCATTCTCTCAAGTGGCGCGGGGTGGCCGCTGCCATCGGCCCCGGAGCGCGTCACAGTAGGGCCGTCCCGCCGGGCACGAGGTCGAACACGAAGCGCATCGCCTCCAGCTGTTTGAAGCCACGCACCGCGTCGAGGACCTTGATGATGTCCGAGTAGAGCGCGTTGAGCTTGCCGCCGATCGTGGCGATCTTCTTCGCCACGTACGCCAGCTCCAACTGCACCTGCGCCGCGGCCAGTGGGGTCACCGTTCCGGCGGTCATCAACTCGGCCACGACGAGGCCGCCCAGCGAGCCGAGCAGCAGGTTGATGAGCATCTGGATGGTGCCCTCGGCGAGCTGCGCCTCGCTGCGGATCGCCTTCAGGCATTCCCCGGTCGTCCGAATGCAACCGGCGAGTGCGTCGAGTCCTTCGAGGTAACTGTCCACAGCCACGCCGAACCGCTCGGCCCGCGCGCCCTGCCACGCCGCGCGCAGCGGTTCGCCGCCGGCCCGGATGGCCGCCGCCGCGGCCTCCACGTCCTGATGCGCGGCCTCCCACGCGCGCTCGGCCCGCTGGAGCTCGACGCCGTCACCGGTGAGCCGCTCCAGCGCGTGAAAGGGGTTCGGCGCGCCGGTGTGGTCACAGACGAAGAAGATCAGCTTCTTTTCGAGGGTGCCGATGCCGGGGATCGGGATGCTCGGGATGTGGATGCGCGAGAGGTGCCTGCGGCCGATCTGCGCGAGGGCGGCCTCGTCGATCGGTTCGCGGACGTGGCCCCGATATTCCTCCGGGTGCTCACACGCCCGGTCGTAGTGGTGCGCCCAGTGAAGCCACTGATGCTGGTTCACGCGGCCTCGCCGCGGGTTTCGGCGCCGGTCCGGCCGCCGGTGAACTCGGCGAGGAAGTGCTCGATGACGTCGCGGGCCTCGGCGAGGTTGCGCTCCGTCGCGGGCAGCCGCTCGTGGTAGGCGTCGCGGACCTTGGCGGCGTCGATCAGCTTGCCGAAGGCCCGGTCGTGGACACGGGCCGCCTCAAGGCTCGACGAGATGCCGCCCAGGCGTTCGGACGCGGACGTCAGCGCCGCGACGAACGCCGCGACGACGTCCGGTTCGACGCCCGGCAGTGTTCTGATGGCACCTGTTGTCCCGATGGCGCTGTTCGTGATCTTTTCCGGCACGGTTCCCCCTGTTGACGCCTCCTCTGCGTGGTGCGTCCGGAGCATACCGGTCGGGATGGACAGATCGGCAGATCCGACTTTCGCCGCTGCGGCTTACGCCGCGGCCGTGTCGCGCAGCTTCTGCGAGATGACCGTCGTGATGCCGTCGCCGCGCATCGAGACGCCGTAGAGCGCGTCCGCGACCTCCATCGTGCGCTTCTGGTGCGTGATCACGATCAGCTGCGAGGACTCGCGCAGTTCCTCGAAGATCCGGATCAGCCGCTGTAGGTTGGTGTCGTCGAGCGCCGCCTCGACCTCGTCCATCACGTAGAACGGCGAGGGGCGCGCCTTGAAGATGGCCACCAGCAGCGCCACGGCCGTCAGCGAGCGCTCGCCGCCAGAGAGCAGCGAGAGCCGCTTGACCTTCTTGCCCGGCGGCCGGGCCTCGACCTCGATGCCGGTGGTCAGCATGTCGTCGGGGTCGGTCAGGTAAAGCCGGCCCTCGCCGCCCGGGAACAGCCGCGCGAATACGCCCTCGAACTCGCGGGCGGTGTCGGCGTAGGCCTCGGCGAAGACCTGCTGTACCCGCTCGTCGACCTCCTTGACCACCTGGAGCAGGTCGATCCGGGTCTTCTTCAGGTCCTCAAGCTGCTCGTTGAGGAACTTGTAGCGTTCTTCGAGCGCCGCGAACTCCTCCAGCGCCAGCGGGTTGACCTTGCCGAGGGCCGCGTAGTCCTTCTCCGCCTGCCGCAGCCGCTTCTCCTGCTCGGCGCGCACGAACTTGACCGGCTTGTTGCGCGGGTCGTCCGGGTTGTCGCCCGCTCCCAGATGAGACGCCGTGATGGCGGCCGCGGCCGGCGGTACCGGCTTGTCGGGTCCGTACTCGTCGAGCAGCGCCTCGACGGTGACGCCGAACTCCTCCATCGTGCGCGTTTCGAGCTGTTCGATACGCATGCGCTTCTCGGCTCGGGCGACCTCGTCGCGGTGCACCGAGTCGGTCAGCTTCTCCAGTTCGGTCGCCAGCTCACGCACCCGGCCACGCAGGATCTGCAACGCGGCCTCGCGCTCGGCCCGGTCGCGCTCCGCGGCCTCACGTTCGGCGCCGGCCCGCGCCAGCGAGACCTCCAGGCAGGCAAGCGTCTGCTTGGCCCCGGAAGCCACGGCCCGTGCGACGTCCGCCTGACGCGACGCACGGCCCTGCCGCTCTGCGGCGCGCTCGCGGGCCTCGCGCTCCTGGCGTGCGTTGCGGTCCAGAGCATCGGCACGCCCGGCCAGCGACCGGGCCCGCTCCTCGCCGGTGCGCACCGCGAGACGGGCTTCCATCTCGGCCGCACGCGCGGCGGTGGCCTGCGCGGCGAGGTCGTCGCGGCCGTCCGGCGCCAGGTCGAAGTCCTCTTCCAGCGCCTCGGCGGCGGCGACCGCCTCCTCGTGCTGGAGCTCCAGGTCGGCGAGGGTCTGCTGGTCCTTCTCCCGGGCGGACTCGGCGGTCTCGATGGACTTGACGTACCGCTCGACCTCGCCGAGCGCGGCCCGGGCCTGCCCGCCGAGCCGGCCGAGCTGCTGCGCGACCGAGGCCTTCTGCGCGTCGGCGGCCCGGCGCTGCGCGAGCAGCGCGTCAAGGGCCTGCTTCGCGGCGCGCTGGCCCCCAGTGGCTTCTTCGAGCTCGCCGCGCAGCCGGCGGGCCCGCTCCCCGGCGGCGAGCAGCTTCTCGGCGGCTTCATCGACGGCGGCCTGCACTTCCAGCAGCGACGGCGCGGAGGACGAGCCGCCGTGCGCGATGTGCCGGCCGAGCACGTCGCCGTCCCGGGTCACCGCGACCAGGTCGGGGTGCGCCGCGATGAGCGCGGACGCCTCGCCGAGATCGTCCACTATCGCCGTGCCGCGCAGCAGGCGACGCAGCGACGGCTTCATCTCGTCGGGCACGGTGACCAGATCGACCATGTACTTCGCGTAGGGCGGCAGCTCGGGCCATTCGCCGAAGCGATCGTCGCCCGGGGCGCCGCCGACGATGATCGCCGCGCGTCCCTTGTCCTCGGTCTTGAGCAGCCGGATGGCGTTGACCGCGGCGTCCGCGGAGGAGACCGCGACCGCGTCGGCGGCCAGTCCGAGCGCCGCGGCGACGGCGGCTTCGGCGCCCTGCGCGATGGTCAGTATCGCGGCGACCGATCCGAGCAGGCCCGAGAGCTGGTCGGTGGCGGCCAGCAGCGCACCGGCGCCGTCCTTGCGGTTCAGGCCGAGTTCGAGTGCTTCCTTGCGCGCGGCCATCGCGGCACGTTCCCGCTCGGCGTCACGTTCGGCGGCGCGCAGCGCGGTCAGCGCGTCCTCGGCGGTCGCCACGGCTTCGGTGGCCGCCTCGACCTCGGCGTCCAGGCCGTCGCCGCCGTCGATGCCCTCGACCTCGGCCTTGAGCAGGTCGTACTCGCGCTGCACGGCGGCGGCCCGGCCGCGTGCCTCGTCGTGCGCGGCCTGCAAGCGGTCGATCTCGGCCTGCGCGGCGCCGGAGCGGGACTTGACCGCGCCGACCCGGCCGGCCAGCTTCGCCAGGTTCTCCCGGCGGTCGGCGGCCGAGCGCACCGCGGCGGCCAGCCGCTTCTCCTCGACGGCCAGCGCGTTCTCCGACTCGCCGCGGCGGCGCACCGCGTCGGCCAGCACCCGCTGCGCTTCGGCGATCTCCTCGGCGATCGCCTCCTCCTGCTCGCGGATGCGCTGGGCCTCGCGCTCCATGTCCTCGGGGTCGCGGCCGCGCCGCTCGTTCGCGTCGGCGCCCTGAGCCAGCGCGGTGAGGTTGCGCACCCGCTCGCCAGCCAGTTGCGCGGTGCCGCGCAGCCGCTCGCGCAGCGAAGAGAGTCGGTACCAGGCCTCCTGCGCGGCGGCCAGGTGCGGCACCAGGTCCTGGACCTCGTGTTCGAGCTCGGTCTCGCGGGCCTGGCTCTCGGCGTACTCGCGTTCGAGGTGTGCGCGCAGTTCACGGACCGCCGTGTCGTCCGCGGTCTCCTTCTCGTACGCGGTACGCAGCTCGGTCAGGTCGTCGGCGAGCAGCCGCAGCCGGGCGTCGCGCAGGTCGGCCTGGATCACCGCGGCCCGGCGGGCCACCTCGGCCTGCCGGCCCAGCGGCTTGAGCTGGCGGCGCAGCTCGGTGGTCAAGTCGGTGATCCGGGTGAGGTTGGCCTGCATCGCGTCCAGCTTGCGCAGCGCCTTCTCCTTGCGCTTGCGGTGCTTGAGGACCCCGGCGGCCTCCTCGATGAAGGCGCGGCGCTCCTCGGGGCCGGCCTGGAGCACCGCGTCGAGCTGGCCCTGCCCGACGATCACGTGCATCTCCCGGCCGATGCCGGAGTCGGAGAGCAGTTCCTGGATGTCGAGCAGCCGGCAGGCCGAGCCGTTGATCGCGTACTCCGAGCCCCCGTTGCGGAACATGATCCGCGAGATGGTGACCTCGGTGTAGTCGATCGGCAGGGCGCCGTCGGTGTTGTCGATGGTGAGGGTGACCTCGGCCCGGCCGAGCGGCGGGCGCCCCGCGGTGCCCGCGAAGATCACGTCCTCCATCTTGCCGCCGCGCAGCGACTTGGCGCCCTGCTCCCCCATGACCCAGGCCAGCGCGTCGACCACGTTGGACTTGCCCGAGCCGTTGGGTCCGACGACGCAGGTGATCCCTGGCTCGAAACGCAGGGTCGTCGCGGAGGCGAACGACTTGAAGCCCCGCAGGGTCATGCTCTTCAGGTACACGTCGGTCGAAGTCCTAGGGGGTGTTTGAGGCGTGGAGTCGGATCAGGGCGCGGCGTCCGGCGCGTGCGATCGCAAGGCGCAGGACCGCCCGCAGACTGGTTGTCTGGGGGCGGTCCGACAACGCGGCGAGCGTAAGCGGCAGGCGTCGCGACCCCGGCCCCACCTCTCAAACACCCCCTAGCGGCAACCAGAGCGGAAGAACGTATCAGTTGAGCGTACCCGGCGAAGATGTCGCGATTGTTCGAGTCGGCGAAGAGCCGGGGAAAGTCGTACCGGCGGCGGGTACCCGCTCGGGCCGGATGCACGCGTGGAAGCAGCGTGAGTGCGGACGGTGCGGCGGCCTGGAAATGCGGAGAAGGGACGCGAATCGCGTCCCTTCACGGTTTCGGGTGCCGTCGGTGTCGGGCCGGTGCTCCGGGTCGCCGGAGAGTCCGATCAGGTCAGCGCGGGCTCCCGCTCGGAAACGGATGAGGCGAACAGCTCGTGGTCCAGAGATGCGCTGTGGACGACGGCAGCCAGCGAGTCGTTCTCGGCCTGTACTCGTACGAGTTGGTCCTCCAGGTCTCGAACTCGCTGCTGTAGCCTCCGCATCTCGGCGACCATCCGCGGGTCCGTCCCCCCGATGTGTCCGAGTAGCGCCTTAGCCATTCCAGGGTCCTCCACGCTGAGTGACCGACACGGCGTCTGGTGTGCCGTGTCACGTGAGGTCATATCGCGCCGTGTCGTCGTGCGGGGCGGGTGCCGTGTGTGGGCGGCTGGAGGGGTGCCCGGTCGGGCACCGAGCCGGGCTGATGGAGCCCTCGCCGACTCGAATGCGGCCGTGCAAGCGCTGCGGCCCACTGGCTTCCTCCGACGCAAAACGACAGGTGCGCGGGCTTCAAGCGTCTCACCAACCCTCTCCCCGGTCAAATCCGCAGTCGGGTTGAAACGAAAGTCAGGTTTGGCCGCCGCCCGGGGTGGGCACCATGTTGCGCCATTCGGGGGGATTACCGTCGACGCCATGGTTAACGAAGATCGTCCGGCACGTTCCGCGGCCGGTACGCGCCGCCGACCACGAATACTCAAAGTGACCGTCGACGCGGGGCACCGGTGGCCCTGGATCCCTTAGCAGCCGACGGAATCCCTGACTCTGCACACATATCGGAGACACCCGCGATCACCGTCCGAACAGGACATGGGACTGCGTCAATGGCGAACTATATGCCCGGTACGCACAGGGCGCGACGAAACTTGTCAACCAGCAGCGAGAAGTGCGATGCCGTCAGCGGCTCGTTGTCAATCAGGCGATTTCCAGCACCGCACACGAATGCTCGGAAGAATATGTCGAGTCAACGGCCACGCCGCGCACAACTCACCGTCCGGAGTAACGCCGTGCGATCGAAAGCAGCAAGCCGAATACGCCAAACCGGCGATGACGAACATAGCTGTGGGTTACCGACCCCCAAGGGAGGGTCGTTGACGGCAAGGATGTTCCCTCCGCACACCGGGAGAACATCCTTGATCCCTCATAGCGACCGCCCGGAGCCGGCGACTGCGACGTAGCTACGACGTGGCGTCGGCAAGCGGACCAATGACCATGAGAACGGCTAGCTCTCGGGCAGCGCGGCGAGCTGAGAGCTGATCCGCACGACGTCGGCCTGCGCCTCAGTGAGCCTCGTCCGGATCTTCTCCACCACCGCCTCGGGGGCCTTGCCCAGGAAGCCCTCGTTGCCGAGCTTCGCCTCGGCGCCGGCGATCTCCTTCCGGGCCGCCGCCAGGTCCTTGGCCAGCCGGGCGCGTTCGGCCGCCACGTCGATGACACCGGACAGGTCGAGCTGCACGGTCGCCTGCGCGGTCTGGAGGGTCGCGGTGGGCGCGAAGCCCTCGGCGGGCTCGGTCAGCCGGGCCAGCGAGCGGATCTCGGCCTCGTGCGCGGCCAGGCGGCCCGCGAGGGTCACCGTCGCGGCCACCTTCTGGCCCACCTTCAGGCCCTGGTCCGCCCGGAAGCGGCGCACCTCGGTCACCGCCTGCTGGAGCGCGGCGATCTCGGCCTCGGCCTCGGGGTCGCGCCGCGACCCGTCAGCGGTCGGCCAGGCGGCCACCACGATCGATGCGCTGCCGGATTCGCCGCTGGACTCACCGTCCGACTCACCGCCCGCGTGCAGGGCGAGCCACAGCTCCTCGGTCACGTAGGGGATGTACGGGTGCAGCAGACGCAGCGTCACATCCAGCACGTGGCCGAGCACGGCGCGCGTGGTGTCGGCCTCGGCGCCGCCGCGGGCGAGCGGGCCCTTGGCCAACTCCACGTACCAGTCGAACACCTCGTCCCAGGCGAAGTGGTACAGCGCCTCGCAGGCCTTGGCGTGCTGGTAGTCCTCCATGTACGCGTCGACCTCGGCGGTCACCGCGGTCAGCCGGGACAGGATCCACCGGTCGGCCGCGTTCAGCGCCTCGCGGGCCGGCGGCGCGGCCGGGGCTGCGCCGTTCATCAGCGCGAAGCGGGTCGCGTTCCAGATCTTGTTGCAGAAGTTGCGCGAACCCTGCGCCCACTCCTCGCTGGTGGCCAGATCCGCACCGGGGTTCGCGCCACGAGCCAGCGTGAAGCGCACCGCGTCGGAGCCGTAGGCGTCCATCCACTCCAGCGGGTCCACGCCGTTGCCGCGCGACTTCGACATCTTGCGGCCGAACTTGTCGCGCACCAGACCGTGCAGCGACACGGTCCGGAAGGGCACCGACTGCGCCGGTCCGCGGTCCTTCATCGCGTACAGGCCGAACAGCATCATCCGCACGACCCAGAAGAACAGGATGTCGTAGCCGGTCACCAGCACGCTGGTCGGGTAGAACTTGCGCAGATCCTCGGTGTCGTCCGGCCAGCCGAGCGTGGAGAAGGGCCACAGGCCGGAGGAGAACCAGGTGTCGAGCACGTCCGGGTCCTGGATCCAGCCGTCGCCCGGCGGCTCCTCGTCCGGGCCCACGCACACCATCTCGCCGTTCGGGCCGTACCACACCGGGATGCGGTGACCCCACCACAACTGCCGGGAGATGCACCAGTCCAGCAGGTTGTCGGTCCAGGCGAAGTACCGCGGTTCCAGTTCCTTCGGGTGGATGCGCACCCGGCCGTCGCGCACGGCGGCGGACGCCTCGGCGGCCAGCGGGCCCACCTTCACCCACCACTGGAGCGACAGACGCGGCTCCACCACGGTGTCGCAGCGCGAGCAGTGGCCCACCGCGTGCAGGTACGGCCGCTTCTCGGCCACGACCCGGCCCTCTTCGCGCAACGCGGCCACCACCGCGGGCCGCGCCTCGAAGCGGTCCAGGCCCTGGAACGGGCCGTGCGCGGTGATCGTGCCGCGCTCGTCCATGATCAGCAGCGAGGGCAGGCCGTGCCGCTGGCCGATCTCGAAGTCGTTCGGGTCGTGCGCCGGAGTCACCTTCACCGCACCGGTGCCGAACTCCGGGTCCACATGCCGGTCGGCCACGATCGGCACCCGGCGGCCGGTGAACGGGATCTCGATCTCGGTGCCCACCAGGTGCTTGTAACGCTCGTCGTCGGGGTGCACGGCCACGGCCGTGTCACCGAGCATCGTCTCGGCCCGCGTCGTCGCCACCACGATCGACTGCGCGTCGTCGCCGTAACGGATGGAGACCAGCTCGCCCTCGTCCTCGTGGTGGTCCACCTCGATGTCGGAGAGCGCGGTCATACAGCGCGGACACCAGTTGATGATCCGTTCGGCGCGATAAATCAGATCATCGTCGTAGAGCCGCTTGAAGATGGTCTGCACCGCGCGGGACAGGCCCTCGTCGAAGGTGAACCGCTCACGGGTCCAGTCCACGGACGCGCCGAGCCGCCGCATCTGGTTGAGGATCCGGCCGCCGTACTCGCCCTTCCACTGCCACACCCGCTCCACGAAGGCCTCACGGCCGAGGTCGTGCCGGGAGAGGCCCTCCTTCGCGATCTCCTTCTCCACCGCGTTCTGCGTCGCGATGCCCGCGTGGTCCATGCCGGGCAGCCACAGCGCTTCGAAGCCCTGCATCCGCTTGCGGCGGGTGATCGCGTCCTGCAAGGTCATGTCGAGGGCATGGCCGATGTGCAGCGAGCCGTTCACGTTCGGCGGCGGGATCACGATGGTGTGCGGGGGACGGTCGCTCTTGGCGTCGGCCTCGAAGTAGCCGGCCCGTACCCAGCGCTCGTACAGCTTCTCCTCTACCTGCGCGGGCGCGTATTGCGTCGGCAGGGTGGCGGCGGCGTCCGCGAGGTCGCCCTTGCGCTGAGGGGAAGCGGTATCGGTCACGCTCCGATTGTACGGATCGCGCGAAGCGGTCTGGCCCCATTATCGGCATGATCCGGATACGCTGTATCGCCGGTGTTGTCGCTTGGTGGTATTCACCGACACAACTGGGGGTTTGACGACATGTCATGGGGCGCGCCGCCATCGGGTGAGCCGCAACAGCAGCAGGCTTACAGCCAGCAGTGGGGGCAGTACGACGGGCAGGGCGGGCAAGGTGGATATGGCGGACAGGGCGGATATGGCGGCCCGTACTTCCCGCCTTCCGCGCCGAAACCGCCGAAGTGGCGGCGCACCAGCGTCTTCACGGTGCTCGGCGTCATCGCGATCGGAATCGCGGCCGGAATAGCGGCAGGCATGGCCGCGACCGGTTCCGGTTCTGGTAAGAGCACGCCGACCGCCGTCGGTACCAGTTCAGCGGACGCCGCGTCCACTTCAACCCCACCGCAGACTCCGCACACCGTGACCGTGCCGGCGAGCGCCGGGCCGCTGCGTCTGCTGAGCAACGCCGACACGGCACAGCGGATAACGCACATAAAGACGAGCCTGGCCGGCAACGCCGCCTATTCGAACCCGCAGATCGGGTTCTACACGATCGGCTCGGAGAGCTCGTACCGCGTCTGGATGCTCGCCGAGAACACCACCGGCATCCCGGCCTTCAAGGACTCGGTAAGCGCGCTCGGCGACGCCGCGATGGCACGTCAGATCGCCCGCGGCGCGAAGATGACGGACGTGAAGACCGAGCCGCCCGGCCCGCTCGGCGGCGCGCTGCTGTGCGGCAGGCTCGCGCTCGACGGGACCGACTACCGGGTCTGCGAGTGGGTGGACGACAGCACGTTCGGCTGGATCTACTTCCTGCCGTCGGTAACGCAGAGCAACGTGCTTCCTTACGTGCTGGACGTGCGTAACGCCGCAGAGAAGTAGGAACCGCCGCGGAACGTAGTACCGCTCAGGCGGACTTCTCGCGCGGAGGGCGGTTCTGCGACGCGCGGTGCGGCGAGTCACGCGGCACGAGGGTCGGGTTCGCGTGTTCCTTCACCGACTCCGCAGTGATCTGCACCTGTGCCACGTCACGGCGGGAGGGCACCTCGTACATCACCGAGAGCAGCACCTCCTCCATGATCGCGCGCAGGCCGCGCGCCCCGGTGCCGCGCAGGATGGCCAGGTCGGCGATGGCCTCGATGGCGTCGTCGGAGAATTCGAGCTCGACCCCGTCCAGCGCCATCAGGTGCTGGTACTGGCGCAGCAGCGCGTTCTTCGGCTCGACCAGGATGCGGCGCAGCGCGTCGCGGTCCGGGCTCTCCACGCTGGTGATCACCGGAAGGCGGCCGATGAACTCCGGGATCATGCCGAACTTGATCAGGTCGTCCGGCATCACCTCGCCGAAGACGTCCTGCGCGTCCAGTTCGGCCCGGCTGCGCAGCTGCGCGCCGAAGCCGATGCCCTGCCTGCCGATCCGGCTCTGGATGATCTTCTCCAGCCCGGCGAACGCCCCGCCCACGATGAACAGCACGTTCGTCGTGTCGATCTGGATGAACTCCTGGTGCGGGTGCTTGCGGCCGCCCTGCGGGGGCACCGCGGCGATGGTGCCCTCCAGTATCTTCAGCAGCGCCTGCTGCACGCCCTCGCCGGAGACGTCCCGGGTGATCGACGGATTCTCGCTCTTGCGGGCGATCTTGTCGACCTCGTCGATGTAGATGATGCCGGTCTCGGCCTTCTTCACGTCGAAGTCGGCGGCCTGGATCAGGCGCAGCAGGATGTTCTCGACGTCCTCGCCGACGTAGCCGGCCTCGGTCAGCGCGGTCGCGTCGGCGATGGCGAACGGCACGTCGAGCATCCGGGCGAGGGTCTGCGCCAAGAAGGTCTTGCCGGAGCCGGTCGGGCCGAGCAGCAGGATGTTGGACTTGGCCAGCTCGACCGACTCGTCGCGGTTCGAACGCCCGGTGTCCCCGGCCTGCACCCGCTTGTAGTGGTTGTAGACAGCCACGGACAGCGCCTTCTTCGCGGCGTCCTGGCCGATCACGTACTGGTCGAGGAAGTCGTAGATCTCCCGCGGCTTGGGCAGCTCGGACCACCTGTGCTCGGCGGAGCCGGCCAGCTCCTCCTCGATGATCTCGTTGCACAGGTCGATGCACTCGTCGCAGATGTACACGCCGGGTCCGGCGATCAGCTTCTTGACCTGCTTCTGGCTCTTCCCGCAGAAGGAGCACTTGAGCAGGTCGCCCTCACCGATGCGTGGCACGGGGTGGATCTCCTTCGCCTCGACGCCGGACGCGCCCGGCCCGGCGGGGCCGAAAAAGCCCTCAATTGAAGACGGTACCGCTTTCGCGGCGGGAACGGGGGCAGGACGGCGTCGTCTCTGTACGGCGCGGTGCGGCGAGCATCAGGACGCTCCCACCGTGCCCCCGTTCCCGGCAGTGCTCAGGGGGTGTTCGAGAGGTGGGGCCAGGGGTCGCGGCGCCTGCCACGCACGCTCGCCGCGTTGTCGGGCCGTGCCCATACCACCAGTATGGACACGACCCTCCGCCTTGCGATCGCACGCGCCATGCGCCGCGCCCTGATCCGACCCTCCCCTCTCAAACGCCCCCTCAGGCCGTCGCCGACGGCCTGATCATGCCTTCGAGCCGGCTGCTGATCACCTGGTCGATCAGGCCGTAGTCCAGCGACTGTTGCGCCGTCAGGATCTTGTCCCGCTCGATGTCCTCGCGCACCTGCTCCTCGGTGCGGCCGGTGTGCCGGGCGAGCAGCTGCTCAAGCATCGTGCGCATCCGCAGGATCTCGTTGGCCTGGATCTCCAGGTCGTTGAGGTCCGCGCGGCCGGTCTCGGTGTAGGGCTGGTGGATCAGGATCCGCGCGTTGGGCAGCGCGAGCCGCTTGCCCTTGGTGCCCGCGCCGAGGATCACCGCGGCGGCGGAGGCGGCCTGGCCGATGCAGACGGTGACGATGTCCGGCTTGACGAACTGCATCGTGTCGTAGATCGCGGTCAGCGCGGTGAACGAGCCGCCCGGGGAGTTGATGTAGATGGTGATGTCCCGGTCCGGGTCCATCGACTCCAGCGTCAGCAGCTGCGCCATCACGTCGTTCGCCGAGGCGTCGTCGATCTGGACGCCGAGGAAGATGATCCGCTCCTCGAACAACTTGGCGTACGGGTCGTACTCGCGGATGCCCTGGCTGGTGCGCTCGATGAAGTGCGGAAGGACGTACCGGGCCTCGTGCCGCAGCGCGGGCGACTGGCTCGACGGGCTCTGTGACATAACGATCGGTTCCTTGTCGTCTCGTCGGGCGCGGTCAGGAGGCGTTCTGCTGGTTGGACGGGTGCGCGGCCGAGGTGAAGATGTCGTCGATCAGGCCGTACTCCTTGGCGTCCTCGGCGGAGAACCAGTGGTCGCGGTCCGAGTCCTTCTCGATCTTCTCCTGGGGCTGCCCCGTGTGCAGCGCGGTCAGCTCGATCATCCGCCGCTTGCTGCGCAGCAGCCGCTCGGCCTGGATCTTGATGTCCGACGCGGAGCCGCCGAGCCCGGCGGAGCCCTGGTGCAGCAGGATCTCCGCGTTCGGCAGGGCGTAGCGCTTGCCGCTGGCACCCGCCGTCAGCAGGAACTGGCCCATCGAGGCGGCCATGCCCAGCGCGACGGTGGCCACGTCGTTGGAGATCAGCTGCATCGTGTCGTAGATCGCCAGGCCGGCGCTGACCGAGCCGCCCGGGGAGTTGATGTAGAACCAGATGTCCTTCTCAGGGTCCTCCGCGTTCAGCAGCAGCAGCTGGGCGCACAGGGTGTTGGCGATGTCGTCGTCCACCATGGAGCCGAGGAAGACGATCCGGTTGCGCAGCAGCCGGTTGAACACCTGGTCGTTGAGCCCCCCGGGGCTGTCCAGTCCCGCCATCCGGAGGGCTCCGTCCGAGTAAGAATTCGTCACGTCATCCACCTGTCTCGCTTCGGAAGGGCATCGGAAGACTTCGTCTACTGAAAGCGACCCTAACCCGTGCCACCGAGGTGACGACGGATTAGGGCCGCTTGTTCGCTATAGGCGTTCCTGCTGTGGCCGGCCTCAGACCAAAGGACGGCCGTACCCCTTACGCGTGGTCGTGTCCGTAGTGCTCGTCGCCGAGCTCGCGGCCGTAGGCGTCCGGGCCGTCGCCGAGTTCCGGGGCCTCGTCGAGCAGCGAGAGGTCGACCGGGTTGCCGGAGGCGTCCTTGATTTCGGCGTTCTCCAGGATCAGCTGTAGCGCCTTGCCCCGGCGCACCTCGCCGACCAGCGCGGGCACCTGCCCGGAGTCGACCACCTGCTTGGCGAACTGGTCCGCGCTCAGCCCGGAGCCGGAGGCGCGCCGGATCAGGTGCTGGGTCAGCTCGGCCTGGTTGACGCTCAGCTGCTCCTGGTCGGCCAGCCGGTCGAGGACGAACTGCGCCTTCATACCGTCGCGCACCTGCTTCTCCACGTCGGCGGCGAAGGTGTCGGCGTCCTGGCCCTGCAACCGCAGGAAGCCCTCACGGGTCATCCCGGCCTGCGAGATCTGCTGGTCGAGCTGCTCGTTGCGCCACTCGATCTCCGCCTCGACGGCCTTGACCGGCAGCGG
Source organism: Actinocrinis sp. (assembly GCF_035946395.1). Lineage (NCBI taxonomy): Bacteria > Bacillati > Actinomycetota > Actinomycetes > Catenulisporales > Actinospicaceae > Actinocrinis > Actinocrinis sp. The sequence continues at coordinate 1,109 of NZ_DASYZI010000061.1, read as the reverse complement.
GAGTTCCACCTTTTCGAGCACGGACTCAAGCACCTTGTCCCGCGCCTGCGCGCCCTGCTCGAACCGCTTGGCCCGCTCAAGCCGACCGCGGATGTCCGCGCGCAGTTCCTCAAGGGTGTCGAACTCGCTGGCCAGCTGGGCGAACTCGTCGTCGAGCTCGGGCAGCTCGCGGGCCTTGACCGCGCCGACGGTGACCGTGATGTCGGCCTCCTCGCCCGCGCGGGAGCCGCCGACCAGCTTGGAGACGAACTGCGCGACCTCGCCGGCGCTCTTGCCGATGATCGCCTCGTCCAGACCGTCCACCATGCTGTTCGAGCCGACCTCGTAGGAGACGCCCGAGGCGGTGCCGTCCTCCAGCTCCTCGCCGTCGATCACGGCGACCAGGTCGACCGTCACGAAGTCGCCGGACTCCACCGCGCGCTCCACGCCGCTGAGCGTGCCGAAGCGCTTGCGCAGCGCCTCGACCTGCTCGTCGATGTTCGAATCGGCGAGCTCGACGTCCTCCACCTCGACCGAGACGCCCTTGTACTCGGGCAGGTCGAACTCGGGGCGCACGTCCACCTCGGCGGTGAACTTCAGCTGCTCGCCGTCGGCGAACTCGGTGACCTCGACCTCGGGGCGGCCGACCACCTCGATCTTGTTCTCGGTGATCGCCTGGGTGTAGAGGTCGGGCAGCGCGGTGTTGATCGCCTCCTCCAGCACGGCGCCGCGGCCGATGCGCTGGTCGATGACGCGCGGCGGCACCTTCCCCTTGCGGAAGCCCGGGACGGTCACCTGTTCGGCGATCTTCTTGTACGCCGTGTCGAGGCTGGGCTTCAGCTCGGCGAAGGGAACCTCGACGGTGAGCCGGACCCGCGTGGGGTCGAGGGTCTCGACGGCGCTCTTCACAGCAGTGGTCTCCTCGCTGGGCTACTTCTTGGCAGCAAGCGCTTGCTCGGGGATTTCAGTGCCCTGGCGGAGCCGTTGCGGCGCGGCGGGCACACCGGAACGCGCGCAGCTTCGCGCTTGCGGTCGGTATCGTACCGTGCGGACCCCACCTGAGTGATAAAAGTGCAGATCACGACCGACCGTGACGGTCCATCACGGTCCGGACCAACCGTCACAGACGG
>NZ_DASYZI010000060.1:0-58282 GCF_035946395.1 Actinocrinis sp. | reverse complement strand
TCATGTCAGAATCTCCGGTCCGCTGCGCGGGCTCCCCGGTGGCGGGAAGATGGGGCTGGGTCGTCCGGCAAGCCGGTTGAACTGTGATGCCTTGCGAGCTCGGATGTCAGAATGGCGATGGGGGTCTGCTGCGGGACTACGGTTTGTGTCCGGGCGGTCGGTTTTGACCGCGAGAACACGTGTGTCAGTTTCTTCACTTCCCTGGACCCCTCCGGGCGGCCCGTCCTGGTCGGTTGACTGCGGGAGCGGATGTGACGACGAAATCCGAAGCGCACGATGAGGTGCTCTACCTGCGTGCCGCAGGGGTGGATGTGGGCAAGCGGTTCGTGGTGGCCTGCGCGCGCACCCCGAACCCGACCCGCTCCGGGCGCTGGGAGCTGGAAACCGAGCGGTTCGACACGATCCCGCGCGAGCTGCGCCGCCTGCGCGACTGGCTGATCGAGCGCCGGGTCGAGGTGGTCGCCCTGGAGGCGACCTCGGACTACTGGCGGGCGGTGTTCTACCCCTTGCAGGACGCCGGGTTGAACCTGATGCTGGTCAACCCGGCGCACCTGCGCGGCATCCGCGGGCGCAAATCCGATCCGTCGGACGCGGCATTCCTGGCGCGGGCGGCCGCCTCCGGAATGGTGCTGGCCTCCTTCGTGCCGGCGCGCTCGATCCGGGAACTGCGCGATCTGACCCGCCGGCGCACCGAGGTCACCGCCGACCGGGGCCGGGAGGTTCAGCGCCTGGAGAAGGAGCTGGAGGACACCGGCATGAAGCTGACCGCGGTCCTGTCCAACGTGGTCGGCGTCTCCAGCCGCCGGATCCTGAACGCCTTGATCGACGGCGAGCGGGACCCGGCCCGGTTGGCCGACCTGGCCGTGCACACCGCCCGGGGCAAGATCCCGGCCCTGATCGAGGCGTTGCAGGGTAGCTTCACCGAGCACCACGCCTTCATGTGCCGCCACTACCTCGACCAGATCGACCACCTGGCCGCGGTGGTCGCCGCCCTGGACGCGCGCATCGCCGCGCTGGTGCGCGAACACGACCAGGACATCGCCCGCCTCGACTCGATCCCGGGGATCGGGCGCGCCGCCGCCGAGGTCATCATCGCCGAGACCGGCGGGGACATGACCGCGTTCGCCACCGCGGGGCACCTGGCCTCCTGGATCGGGGTGTGCCCGGGAATGCACGAGTCGGCCGGGGTCGCCAAGTCCGGGCACACCCGGCACGGCAACGCCAACCTCAAACGCATCCTGGGAGTCGCCGCGATGGCCGCGATCAAAAAGAGGGACTCCTACTACACGGTCTACTACCGGCGCATCGCCGCGCGCCGCGGCCGCCAGCGCGCCCTGGTCGCGGTCATGCACAAGCTCGTCATCGCGATCTGGCAGGTGCTCACCCGCAAGATCCCCCACCAGGACCTGGGCGCGCACTACTTCACCCGACACGATCCGGCCCGAGCCATACGCCAGATCACCAGACAAGCCAACGCCCTCGGGCTGACCGTCCGATTCGATCCGATCGCAGCGTAACCACACACACGACCAGCCACCTCCTAAGCTGCGGGTTCCGTTCATCTTCGTGTCAGGTCAGGCAGCCAGCCGCTTGACCTTGGCGGCCGAAGCGACCGCAGAGACAACGATGCCGTCCGGCCCGTATGGCTCGAACGGCAGCAGGTCCACATCGGCTCCGTACCCTTTGAGATACGGCATCCAGCGCGGATCGGTCCTTCCCGAGGAGAGGATCCGCCAAGCGGATCCAGTCGGTTGGACCGGCTGCCGTTTCATCCGCCAGCCGAGTTCGATCAGCGGCCGGTCGGCCTTGACGTGGTTGCACCTGCGGCAGGAGGAGACGACGTTGTCCCAGGCGTGCCGACCCCCGCGCGAACGCGGGATCACGTGGTCGATGCTCGTCGCCGGGGCGTCGCAGTACACGCAGCGCCCGGCGTCCCGGGCGAAGATGGCCCGTCGGGTGAGCGGCACGCCGCGGCGCACCGGAACCCGGACGTAACGGGTGAGTTTGACCACCGAGGGGGCCGGCAGTTGGAACGCCGCCGCGTGCAGCGGGGCGCCGGTCTCTTCGAGGGTGACGGCCTTCTGGCTCAGGACGAGGACCACCGCGCGCCGCTGCGGGACGACACAGAGTGGCTCGTAGGAAGCGTTAAGGACCAGCGAGTGTGGCACGGGTGCCTCCTCCTATCAGCGCCCGGCGCGTGGCTCGCACCGGGCTCCGGGTACCCGACGGGAGGGTGGCGCGATGCTCGAAAGGCGTCGAGCCCTGCGGGCGGTACGGCCATGACGGAACCATGGCCCATCCGCCGAGCAGCAGGCTTGCCAAGCCTGACCGCGGCCGCCCGTCGTCGGGCGTGTATCAAGTGTGGCTGTCTGGGTTGTTCCCGCGCCACCCTGTTTCCACGCGACCTGCGGGAATTCGCCGATTGGTCACCGGAGGTTCCCGACTAAACACCATGAATCGGGCCAGGTGCCCGGCCGGTGGCCGTCGGCACCGCACGATTGGGCTAACGTCGGACCGTCCTGATCCGCTCTCGCCCGAAAGGATGATCCGGACGTTGTCCGCGTTCGCCTCTCCGGTACCCACGGCCCTCACGCTTCTCGCAAACCGCCCCGCCAAGCTCGCCGCGCCGTCGCCCTCCGTCGGACCGTCGCAGGAGCCGGTGACCGCCGACAGCGTCGGTCACTGGTTCTCGATACACGCCTCCCTGCTGATCAGCCACGGCGCGCAGATCGGCACGATCGTCGCGGCCTGCCTGGTGCTCCGTGCGCTGACCAAGCGGTCGATCAACCGGGTCGTGCACCACGCGGCGAAGGCGGCCGAAGGCCGCACCGGCCGGCTGCTAGGCGGCGCCGGCCTGATGGCGGGAGAGCGCACCCGGCAGCGTACCCAGGCGATCGGCTCGGTACTGCGCTCGTTGTCCAGCGCGATCATCTTCACCGTCGGCGGGCTGATGATCATCTCGGTGCTGACCATCCCGATCACGCCCATCCTGGCCTCCGTCTCGGTGGTCGGCGTGGCGCTCGGCCTCGGCGCACAGGGCCTGATCACCGATTTCATCTCGGGCATCTTCATGATCTTCGAGGACCAGTACGGCGTGGGCGACGTGATCGACGCCGGGACGGCCAAAGGCACCGTCGAGGAGGTCGGCCTGCGCATCACCAAGCTGCGCGACGTGGACGGAGTGATGTGGTACGTGCGCAACGGCTCGATCACCCGGGTCGGCAACAAGTCGCAGGGCTGGTCACGCGTGGTGGTGGACGTGCCCGTCGCATACACCGAGAACGTGACCAGGGCGCGCGAGATCATGTCGCTGACCGCTGAGGAGCTTTACGCCGACGAGGCGTGGCGTGACCGATTCTTCGAGGGCAAGCCGATGGTGGTCGGCCTTGAGTCGCTGGACGGCGCGTACGTCGTCATCCGAATACAAGCGCGAACCGCGCCGCAGAAGGACTTCGAGGTCGCACGCGAGCTGCGTGCCAGGCTCAAGTCCGCACTAGACACCGCCGAGGTACAGGTCGCCTCTCTGAAGTAACAGAAGCAATAGAAATAGTAGAAGTAGTAGAAGTAATGACGAAACGCTCTAAGTGCCATGCAATAGCGCACGACACGGCGTAACGTTCACCCGATCGGCAGCATTTACCCGATAATAAGACTTCTTATACCATACGGCTCAATCCCGGCGCACGTGCTATTTCCGGCCTGCGCACGGACAACCGCGCCAGCGTGTTCGCTGACGCCGAGTTGCACACCCTGATCGTCACCGCATCCGCGCGGTACCGGTCGTCCGACCATCCCAGCGTGATTCCGGTCGGCGCGGTGGTCACCCGGCGCTGCCGCAACAGCGGGCTGCCACGCCGCACGCCGAGCAGGTCCGCCTCCGCCACTCCGGCGGTTACCGCGTCGATCCGGTAGTCGGCATGCGCGTACAGGAACCCCAACTCGGTGAGCCGCTCGGTGACCGATCCCGACGTGAGATCCATCGCGAGTATGTGGTCTGCGACGGTGCTCGCGTACAGCGTCCGCTCCACCATCACCGGTGCGCCGTCGAGCAGCCGCAGCCGCTGCAAGTCGAGCACCTCAGCGCCGGTCGGCGCGTTCAGCCGCTGCGCGTCCGCGACCGTCACCCGGCGGATCCCCGCGTGCAGCACCCGCGCGGTCGGCACGTGGCCCTGGCTGACCGCCCACATGGCGAAGCTCTGCATCTCGGAGAAGCTCTGCGTCGGCACCGAGCCGACCACCGTACGCCGGGCACCCTGCCGGGTCGCGACCACGCCCTCCTGCTCCAGCAGCGCGACGGCCTGCCGTACCGTCCCGCGCGCCACCCCGTACTGGCTGACCAGATCACCCTCGGAGGGCAGCACCGAGCCCACCGGATACTCGCCCCGATCCACCGCGAGGCGCAGCTCGTCGGCGATCTGCCGGTAACGCGCGGGCACGCCGGGTCCCCCTGCCAGTGTCTGATCGGCTCATGTCTGATCGGCTCAGGCTGTGCGTTGGACGACGCGATGATAACCCCGAACGCAGTTCCCTGCGTCCAACACCCATCAGAACTCTGCCGGATCAGACCCAGGCCTCGACCAACGCGACGCGCCGTGCCGGCCCCGCTCCTCAAACACCCCGGCCCGGCGCGCCGAGATCCACATCAGCGCGCAGAATCGAGTACGAGACCATGTCGCGCCAGGCCCCGCCCCGGAAGCACGAGCCGCGCAACACGCCCTCGCGGGTGAAGCCGGCCTTCTCCAGCGACCGCTGCTCGGCGATGTTGGCGATCTCGGTGCCCGCCTCGATCCGGTTGACCTGCGTGTGCAAGAACAGGTACTCGACCATCAGCCGCTGCGCCCGCGTGCCGTACCCCTTCCCGCGCTCCCTGGCCAGCAGGCCGATGCCGATGTTCCAGCTGAACGACTTCGGCCCGGTCACCATGCGGTGCCAGCCGACGTCCCCCACGTAGACGTCGCCGGACTCCCCCACCTCGTCCGGCGCACCGTCGCGGACGATGGCGAGCTTGCCGCCGTTGTCGTTGATGAACCCCTCGTCGAACCGCTTGCGCATGCGCCCCGTGCCGGAGTAGCCGTAGAAGCCGAACTCGGAGGCGTCCACCGGATCCTCGTAGAGCCGCTCCAGCAGCGGCAGATCGGACTCGACCACCGGCCGCAGCCGGATAACCTCGCTCATGCCAGCACCTTACCGACGTGCCCACTCGCCCGCACCGCGCGGCCCGCCCGGAGCGCACGACGTCCAACCCGCAGCCGCGCGACGATCAACGGAGGCTGCCGTGCCCGCGCCCGTGCCCGGACCCAAGTCCAACCGCTCCATCCCCTCAGCGACGGTGATCCCGGTCCTGATCTATCCCGATGTGCGCGCCGCGGTCGCCTGGCTCGAAGCGGCGTTCGGCTTCGCCGAACGTGTCCGGATCGGCGAGGACCACCGGGCGCAGCTCGCATTCGGTGACGGCGCCGTGATCGTGGGCGACGTGCGACACGACCGCCGACCGCCCCGCCCGGGCGAGGCCACGCATTCCGTCATGGTGCGCGTCAACGACGTGGACACGCACTGTGAACGCGCCCGGCGCAACGGCGCGCGGATCACGATGGAGCCGACGGACTTCGAGTACGGCGAGCGCCAGTACCACGCCGAGGACCTGGCCGGTCACCAGTGGACTTTCTCCCAGACACTCGCGGACGTCGCGCCGGAGGAGTGGGGCGGAACGTCCATCGTGCGCGACTGACCTGCACTCACCCGTGCGCCCCACGGTCAGGGCCCAGCGCGACTGACCAACTTTCTTATGCGACGAACTTCCGGCGCGGGACACCAGCGGCACCATGCCTATGCGTACGCCCATTCCCGCTTCCGTGCGAGTGCGCACGCCCACCCGGCCGGCCGCGACGCAGCGCCACCCGCCCCCGACGCGGGATCCAGCGCGGCACCGCGTTCCGGTACTCCCGATAGGAGTCCCCGAAACGCCGCTCCAGCCTCGGCTCCTCATAGCCGATGACGAACAGGTGGAAGAAGACCGCCATCGCCCCTGCGTACGCCAATACACGCAGGGACGTCCACAGCCACGCTTCTCCTAACACGACAAGCAGCGCGGAGATGTAGATCGGATTACGCACCCGGCGGTGCGGGCCAGCCACAACAACCCGCGTCGGCGCGTCCCACAACCCCGGAGTGCCCCGACCCACCGCCGCGAAGTTCCATACGCACCACACGTACAGCGCCGCCCCGGCCGCGATCACCGGTGCCGCTTCCCACGCGGTCACGGCCGGGGAGTGCCCATCATGCGCAGCGAGCCGCCACGGCGCCCAGACGCCGCCCAACCCCGGCACCACCAGGGTGAACACGACGTTGCGGACGATCAGGCTCCAGGTACGCGCCATCTTCGCTCATCACTCCCTCCTTCGCTGATACCCACACTCTGTGCAGTACAGCGCAGCGCATCAACAGCTCAGTTGGATGCCTGTACGACTGCGACGTACGGCGAAGGAGGAATGTGACGCGCGATCACTTCATGATCACTGCATGCGTCGGCGAGAAACGCGCCGCACGAGCAACCCGCCGGCAAGCAGCAAACCCGCCCCTGCGGCGGCCCACGGGCCGAGCGAGACGCCGGTCTCCGCGAGCGACGGGGTGACCACGGTGCCGCTCGGCGAGATGGCCTGCCCCGAGGAGTTGACCGTCCCGATCGTCGTGCCGCCGCCGGTCTGCACGACCGACCCGGGCGGCGGGGAGGGGATCGCGGCGCAGTCGGACCAGAAGACCTTGAACTTCGCCTCGCCGTGCTCGCCGGTGAAGTTCCAGACCAGCTTGTAGTGCCCGGCGGGCAGGCTCATGACCACGGAGTGGCCCGCGCCGTTCGACAGCGTCATCGAGCCGCTCTTCACCTCGGCGTGCCCGGTCGGCGGCTGCTGCCTGATGAGCCAGGTGATCTGCTGCACCGGGTCGAAGTTGAAGGCGTCGAGGTAGAACCGGCACACGTGCGGCTGATTGCGGTGGTCGACGAAGAAGGTCCCCACCGCGTGGATCTTCACATCGCCGTTGTCGCCCGGGATCGTCTTGGCGGCGCTCGCCGGGGCCGCGGCGGCGAAGCCGAGCAGCGTGGTGACCAGCGCCGCGAGCAGAAACGTCAGACGGCGTCTACCGCCGAATGAGGTACGCATAGGAACCACCGTTTCATGATTAATTCATAATGAATGGGCATATCTGCATCCATTCGTATCCCACGGCGGTCCCGTCACCCCGTTCTGTCACTTGGACAGCCCTGACGCGGTGTCATATTTCACTCGTTCGCCACACGCAGTCGCCGACCGATGCCGACGATGCGATTTGCAACGCTCGTACCGGGGCCACCGCTCGCCCCACAGGAAGGCACCGGTACGGACGCGGCGGCGCGGGTGCGCTCTTGCGCATGCGCGGTGGCGACGCGAGCGTGACGTATGTCAGTGATCTGTGATCATTCGCGAGTCGACGCGGAGACGGAGGGTACTGTGATGGGGAGTACAGCGATGCGGAGTACCACGATGGGGAGTACAGCGCGGCGGGCCCTCGGCACCGCGATCGTGCCACTGGCCCTCGCGCTCGGATCGTTCGTCATCTCCGGCCCCGCGGCGGCAAGCATGAGCGTGGCCTGCCACGTCACCTACACCGTGCTCGGTCGATTCCCCGGCGGCTTCTACTCGTCGATCGCGATCACCAACACGGGAACCGCTCCCATCAACGGCTGGACGCTCGCCTTCGACTTCGGCGGCGACCAGAAGATCAGCGTCGCGTGGGGAGCCACCGCGGCTCAAACCGGCAGCGCGGTGACGATGACCGCCAACTCCTATGACTCGTCGATCGCGCCCGGCGCCACGCTGAACGAGGTCGGCATGGAAGGCACCTGGACGGTCAGCGACGCGTCGCCGACCGAGTTCACGCTGAACGGCGGCGCCTGTACCTCATAACCGATCGAGTCCGGAAGACCGAACCACGCGAGCACGTCCTTCTCGAATCGCGTCAGGGCACAGATCCCGTCGGCGGCGACCGCGAGGACGAAGAGGCCGACGGCGTGGCTGATTCCCTCGGATGCGCGCACGTAAGCCCCGAACGCCGGTTGGCCGTTCGCCCTGGTCGGCACGAGGTCGAATCGCCGACCCGAGCCCAAGATGCTCGCGAAGAAGCGGGCCGCGGCATCACGGCCCTCGTATTCGAAGGGCATCGGCGGCATGGAGGTGAAGACGTCGTCGCTCAGCAGGGCAACCAGCGCGTCGAGATCCGCGGACTCGTACGCACTGACGAACCTCGCCACGAGCGCGTTCTCGGCCGGCGAGCCGCCGAGGGGAGAGCGTTCGCGGTCCGCAGCCGTCGGTCGCCGGCGTTCCAGACCGCTGCGCGCCCGTTTGAGGGCGCTGGTGACCGACTCCACGGTCGTGTCGAGCATCTCGGCGACCTCGGCCGCGTGGAATCCGAGCACGTCGCGCAGGACGAGAACGGCGAGCTGACGTGGTGGAAGCACTTGAAGCGCGGTGACGAAGGCCAGCGAGATCGCCTCGCTCTGCTCGTAACGAACCTCGGGGCCGGGCGCAGGCACGTCGATCACCCCCTCAAGGAGCGAATCGGGATAGGGCTCAAGCCAGACGACTTCGCCGAGCCGGGTCGGCGCGGGCGGCTCCACCCCCGGCACGTCCCACTCCTTGGCCCGCCGCCGGCCAGCCGCGCGACGCTCGTTGAGGCACCGATTGGTGGCGATCCGGTACAGCCAGGTCCGTAGCGAGGCCCGCCCCTCGAAGCCCGCGAGTCCCTGCCAAGCGCTCAGCAACACGTCCTGCAGAGCGTCCTCGGCGTCTTGGAAGGACCCGAGCATCCGATAGCAGTGCACCCGCAGCTCGCGGCGGTATGGCTCGGTGAGCTCACCGAACGCAGCCCCGTCGCCGGCCCTGGCCCTCGCCATCAGGTCGATCGTTGCCTCTGCCATCTCGGCCCGCGTCACCCCAACGCCTCCTCGTTCTCACGCCACGCTGCCCATCGAGCTGTCCCAGCCCTGTACAGACACCGATCGAGGGCCGAATTGGGCGGTCCGCGGGCGCCCAGTTTCCCGGCGGCGCGACCTCTGTACCCGTGACCGTGAAGCCACGAGTGGAAGAAGACGCGAAATGGGAAAGCTCATCGTCACCACCAACAGCTCGCTCGACGGGGTCGTGCAGGACCCGGACGGCAAGGAGGGCTCCCCGCTCGGCGGCTGGTTCGGCCGGTTCGGGGCCGACGACCTTGCGCAGTGGACCGAGGTCGAGACCGCCGAGACCCTGAACGCGGAAGCCCTCCTGCTGGGCCGCAGGAGTGACGAATGGTTCGCCGCGCGCTGGCAGTCACGCACCGGCGAGTGGGCGGACAAGTTGAACTCCATGCCCAAGTACGTGGTGTCCTCCACCTCGAAGCAGCCCGAGTGGTCCAACTCGACGGTCCTCACCGGCGACGTGGTGGGCGAGGTCGAGAAGCTCAAGCAGGGCATCGACGGCGAAATCCTCGTCTACGCGAGCTACCAGCTCGTCCAGACGCTGATCGAACACGACCTCGTCGACGAGATTCGCCTGATGATCTTCCCCGTCATACTCGGGGACGGAGCGCGCCTGTTCGGCCGGACCAGCGACAGGAAGGCGCTGCGCCTCGTCCGTACGAGCACCGTCGGAAACGGCCTGACCTTCGTCGCCTATGAGGTCGTGCACGCCGTCTAGCCGTGGCCCTCGCGGCACGTCCACGCTGAATCAGTCTGGGATCTTCCGGAATTTCCGGAAGATCCCAGACTATTCGCAGGAGGAGCATCGGCAGCCATGCCTCAAGACTCTTCATGCCTGCTGGCGAGAGAGCAGCCGGACACGGCCGCATGATCGCAGTTTGCGATACCAAACGGCCGGCCGGCAGCGCTTACACAGTTACACGGTGACGGTCTCCCGATCGGCCATCCCGGAGCGGGCCGCCGCATCGAGAGTCGTACGGACCGTCCTCACGACCCGCTCCGCGGTGAGGTCGTAATGCGCGACGAGGTGCTCCTGGTTGCCGACCTCGTCGACGAACTGATCCGGCATGCCCAGCCGCAACACTCGTATGGGCGCCCTCTCCGCGAGTGCTTCGGCCACCGCGCCGCCGAGGCCGCCGCTGCGCCAGTGCTCTTCGAGGGTCACCACGAGCGTGGCCGGTCGCGCCGCGGCCACCAGTGTCTCGGTGTCGAACGGCCGCAGCGTGTGCATGTTCAGCACGGTTGCCTCGATGCCCTGCTCGGCAAGCATGTCCGCTGCGGCGAGGCAGGCGAGCACCGGGTACGGGCCACAGCTCACGAGCACCACGTCGCCGCCCTGCCGCAGCGTCTGTGCCTGCCCGATAATCGGTGGCGGAGCCGCGGGCAGCTCCGGGGTCGGCTTGCGACCGAGCCGGACGTAAAGCGGTCCGGCCAGGTTCAGGCTCTGCTCGACGAACGCTTCCGTGGCGGCGGCGTCGGCAGGCACCACCACGGTCATTCCGGGCAGCACCCGCAGCACGGCGAGATCTTCCAGGGCCTGGTGCGTCGGACCGAGGTGGCCCGCGGCCAGACCGCCGTGGGTGGCCATGATGCGGACCGGCAACCGGTTGTAGGCGATGTCGATCTTGATCGCCTCCAGCGCCCGGGACGTGGCGAAGGCGGCCATCGTGTTGACGAACGGGATCCGCCCGCACGCGGCCATCCCGGCGGCTATGCCCATCAGGTTGTGCTCGGCGATGCCGAGGTTGAGGTACTGATCGCCGGCCGCCGCGACGTGGTCGGCGCCGAACAGGCCGGTGTCGGAGTCCAGGCAGATCAGCTCGGGATGCCGGTCCAGTGCAGAAAGCAGGCCGTCCCGGTATGCCTCTCGGGTCGCGCGGCTCATCCGGCGGTCTCGGTGGCTCGCAGCGCGTTGATCGCCCGCGCGTGGTTTCGCGGCGACAGCGTCACGTAGTGGCTGGCGCTGCGGCCGGCCAGGAACGGGAGCCCCTGGCCCTTGACCGTGCGGGCGATCAGCACGCTCGGCTTGCCCGGTTCCCACGGCGCGGCGCCGAGATGTTCCGCCAGCCGGGCCGGGTCGTGCCCGTCCACGTCGCGGACCGCCCATCCGAAACTGCGCCAGCGCTCGGCCAGCGGTTCCATCGGCGCGATGCCCTCGGTGGCGCCGGTCAGCTGCAAGCCGTTGCGGTCCACCACGGCGATCAGCCGGTCCAGGCGCAGCGACGCGGCCGCGATGGCCGCCTCCCAGACCGAACCTTCCTGGAGTTCGCCGTCGCCGAGCAGGACGAAGGTGCGCGAGGCGCGGCCGGCGTAGCGGGCGGCCAGCGCGAACCCGCAGCCCAGCGCGAGTCCGTGGCCGAGCGACCCGGTCGGCAGCTCCACGCCGGGCACGGCGCGTACCGGATGACCCATCAGCCTGCTGCCGGGCCGCCCGTATCCGGCCAGTTCCCCGACCGGAAAGAAGCCCCGCTCGGCCAGCGTCGCGTAAAGCCCCACGGCGGCGTGGCCCTTGCTGAGCAGGAAGCGGTCACGTTCCGGGTCGTCAGGCCGGTCCGGGTCCACGTTCAGCACCGAGAAGTACAGCGCGGTGAGCACGTCGGCGCAGGAGAACGCGCCGCCGAGATGACCGCCCTCGGGCCCCGCGCACATGTCGACGACGTGCGAGCGGATGCGTGCGGCGACCGAGTCCAGCGTGTCCCGCTCCAGGAGCGGCGTGACGGTCATGACGCCGCCTTCGCGAGCGTGGCCACCATGTCGCCGTTCGCCCACACCTTCTCGAAGGCATCCGCGTACCGGGCGAGAAGCTCACCCGACCCCGGATTGAGGTGGCGCTTCTGGATGGTCAGGGAGTCGGCGATGACCGCACGGGCCACCGGATAGCCCTCACCCGCGACCGTTGCGGGCGCGCCGGTCACGGACCACGGGTATCCCGCGCCGAAGCCGATGCGGTCCACGAACACCTTCTGGTCGGGCAGCGGCATGAGCTGGTACTGGGACATCGGCACGCCCTCGGCGCGCAGCAGCCGCCGCAGAGTCGAGCGCAGGGCCTCCGGCCGCACCCCATCCGGACCGACCGTGTCCAGACCGAACGCGGCAGGGTCGAACCGGAACCGCAGGATGTGCCAGACATGCGTGGTGCCCGGCAGCGCGGTCGGCACTTGCAGGCCGGGCAGCTGCGCGAGCCGCGCGAGGAACTCGGTGATGTTGCGCTGCCGAGCGCTCTCGTATTCGTCGAACCGGGCCAGCTGCGCGCCGGTGAACGCGGCTTGCAGGGCGTTCATCTTGTGGTTCCAGCCCAGGCCGTAGGACACGTAGTCGCGGTCGCGGCCGGCCTCGATCACCTCGCCGAACTGCCTGCCCCGGCGCATCGCCTCGGCCAGCTCGGCACTGCCGGTCACCAGCAGGCCGCCTTCACCGCAGGTGGGAATGTTCTTGGTGACCTGGAGACTAAACGCGCCGACGGCGCCGATCCCGCCGACGGGTCGCCCGCGATGGGTCGCCCCGGGAGCCTGCGCGGCATCTTCGAGCACGGGGATGCCGTGCCTGTTCGCGATCTCGGTGATCCGGTCCATGTCGGCGGGCGCGCCGTGCAGGTGCACGGGAATGATCGCCGCGGTCCGGTCGGTGATCCGGCGCTCCACGTCGTCGGGATCGATGTTGAAGGTGACCGGGTCGATGTCGGCGAACACGGGCACGGCCATCTGGTGGACCGGTGCGAGCCCGGTGGCGATGAAGGTGAGCGCGGGCACGATCACCTCGTCCCCCGGCCCGACGCCGAGCGCGGCCAGCGCGAGGGACAGCGCCGCGGTCCCGTTGGACACGGCGACGCAGTGCTCGAAGCCGAAGCGGCGCGCCCAGCTCTCCTCCAGGGCGGACACCGGGTTCACCCCGTCCGTGTCGGAGACCAGTCTCGCGCCGTCGAGCGCGTCGATGACGGCCTTGCGGTCGTCGTCCTCGACCAGCGGCCACTCCACGTGGCGCCGCTCCCTCGGCACGGCCGCCGTACCGCCGAATGCCGCCAGCTTGCTCATCGTTCTCCCGTTCACGAGATCGCAGTGTTCGACACCGGCACGTCTTCGAAAATGGACACGGCGGTTGAACCGCGGGCGGTCACAGTCGCGCCGCTGCCGCGCCGACGGCGTCGACCGCGCGCGCGTACTTGCCGCGCAGCACCGTGGCGTGGTGCGCGATGTCGGCTGAGGCCGCACGGGGGTCTTCGAGCCCGTGCGCGCCGGTGAACCGCAGTCCGGTCCACGCGTGCGCGACGGCTTCGACCGCGCGTCCGGCGCCGGCGAGTGCCGGATCGCCCCATTGCCGGCCGCAACTGCGCAGCAGTTCGCCGTGCAGTGCGGCCTGCGCTTGCATGCCCCAGCCGAACGGATAAAGCTCACGCAACGCGTCGGCGTCGCCGGCCCGGCACCGGTCGAGCAGTTCCGCGGCGAACTCGTCGTATCCGGCCAGTCCGGTACGGGCACGGGCGTCTGCGGCGGGGTCGGCCGTGTTGGATCCGACTGCTGTGTTGGATCCGGCTGCCGGAGTGGATCCGACCGCGGTGAAGGCGTCGACGTCGGTGTGCAGGAAGCCGCCGAGCAGTTCGGGAGTCAGCGGCGCGGGTGGGGCGTCGAGGCGGACATCGAGGCAGCGCCTGCCGATCCGTGAGTCGCTGAAGAACGCGTCCTGGACGTCGGTCGGGTTCGCCGAACCCCAGCTGCGCAGGAACTCCTCGATCGGGACGGCGCCGCGGAACGCGGGCGGCATCGCGTCCGAGACGTACACCACCCCGCGGGTCTCGTCCAGGCCGTAGACCACCACGAGGTGCGCGGCGTGCACGTCGCCGTACGCGGGCCGGAACGGCAGATGGAAGTTGTCCACGGCGGCGATGACCAGCCGGTCGTCGGCCAGCGTCTCGCGCACCTCCCGCCAGACGTCGTTCTCGTCGGCGGGCTGCCACCAGCGCGAGTGCAGTTCGTGGTGCGGGGCCAGGGCGGCGCCGAGGTCGGTGCCGCCGGACTCGTTGGCCGGGCACGGGTAGTAGAACTCTTCGGACCTGACATCGCCAGGCAGGTGCAGGAACCGCCAGCCCGCACCGAGTACGGACAGCGGATCGGCGCCCGCTCGCGCCAGCAGCGAACCGAACGTGGATTGCAGGCAGCTGACGAGGTCGCGGTACCACAACTCGGGTTCCGGCCCGGTGATCATGTACGTCCGTGCCGTCATCTCGACGGTCATTGTCAGATCTCCATCCGCTGGAGGGTGACCGCGAAGAGGTGCACCGCGACGTTGCGGGGCAGCAGGATGCCGGTCAGGTCGGCGCGCCGGGTGACCGGCACCCGCTGCGCCCACATCAGTGCGGGAACGCCTCGTTGCACGTGGTGCGGGTAGTGCATGACCAGGCTCTCGAACGCCTTGACTTCGCCGAACCAGGCGGGCGCCGCCCAGAAGTCGGAGATCCGCAGCGGTTCCGCGTCGACCGAGCCGTCGGCGAAGCTCAGTTCGACGGTGTCCTCGCAGCGGCGTTCGGACGCCGCCAGGACGTGTATCCAGTCGTAGCGGCCCTCCGGGACGCCGATGAACTGCCCGGCGCAGCGGATGTTGTCCGGCCCGTCGCAGACCGGCGGAAACTCGAAGGGGACGCCGTCCACGTGGACGAGGCTCCCGCCCGCGGGCAGGTATTCGGCCGCGAACGAGTTCCCCCATACATTGAACGCCCCCGCTTTGGTATCCGTCGCCGCCGAGATTGCCGTGTTGTTGCGATGGCCGGAGATGTCGACCGGGTCGCACAGCCTGGTTTTGACGGAGGACACCGAAATAGCCGTCAAGTGACCCACCTCACTGGAGCGCCGATTTATGTCCAAAACCTAGTCCCGTCATTCACTGCTTTCGTCCGCATCGTGATTACCCCGAATGCTCGAATCGCTGTTCCGGCGCGCCCGCCGGGTAATCGCCCCTCTTCGAACTTGGCCGTGGCCGACGGCGCAGGTCGGCCGACGCAGGGTCGGCCGACGCGCGGCGGCGGGCGGGCCCACGGTCAAGTCCGAAGAGCCGTAATCATGCCGACTATTCCGGCCGCAGCGCGGCAGCGCGCAGCTTGTCGTAGTACGGCTGGTGGTAGTCGCGGTAGGCCCGCAGAACCGGGTCCGCCGCCACCGGGTCCGTCGCCACGGTCTCGGCTCCGCCGCCGATGCCGCGCGCGAAGCCGGCGGTCTCGCTGGTCGACCTGTGCCACCTGCTGGTCGTCCGCCACTCCGACCGCATGCCCGGCTCCCAGTTCAGCGCGTCCGGCAGGAAGGGGATTCCTACCGCCTCGCAGTACGCCCGCACGGTCTTGGCCGGCCGGTCGAGCAGGTCGTCCGAGTCGATCACGACCGGTGTGGTACCGGTGGCGGTCCGCACGGCGGTGAAGATCTCGTACAGCCGGGCGAAGCCGATCTCGTCACGGCCGAGGTCCGGGTTGAGCGCGTGGTGCGACGCGATGGCCTCGGCCGGGTCGCGGATGATGAACGTGTGCGTCGCGGCCGACAGGAAGTCCTCGTCGGCGAGCAGGGCCGGGTAGTGGAAGTCCGTGGTGTCCTTGAAGAACACCGGCTTGTGCACCGCGATGGCGCGCAGCGCCGCGAGCACGTCCTGTTCGCTGTGCGCGACCCGGTCGCCGACCTCCACCTCGCCGAAGTCGACCACCAGGGAGAACGGTTCGTGCACGACGACGCGGTCGTCCCGCTGCGCCATCATTCGCGCGAACGCGGTGGAGCGGGAGCGCGGCGCGCTCCACAGCGCGAGCACCGGGATCCGCTTCGGAACGTGCTCCACGGTTTCCCCTTTCGAAATCCAGTCAAGCGTGGCACGGGCCGGGCCCGGCCCAGGTAAGTGAAATGCGCAGTCGCCGGGGACGGAAGTCAACGCCACGCGTCATCGCGAATGGACTTGTCGCGGACGCGCATGGCGCCGACGTACCCGTAGCCTCCATTTCGGGCTCTTCGAAACTAACCGTGGCCTTATGGGCGGCTGTAGACCCGCCCGCCGCCGCGCGTCGGCCGACCCCGCGCCGCCGGCCACGGCCAAGTTCGAACAGGGCTGTTTCGACGTGGCAGACCGCATTTTGCTGTCCGGTCCACCAGTGACTACGGAGGTCATGTGTCAGCGGCACCAGGGCGCCCGGGTGACGGCATCGCCGTACTCGCCAGCAGGGTCGGCGCGGACGAGAAACGGCTGTTCGACGCACTCGACCGGCGTGGTGTCCCCTTCGAGCACGTCGACACGCGCGGGCAGTGGTTCGCGGCCGGGCGGCATGACCTGCCGTGGGGTTTGGTGCTGAACCGGGAGATCGGCCAGGTTCGCGCGGCGTACGCGGCCCGCTGCCTCGCTTCGGCGGGAGTCGAGGTGGTCAACAGCCCGGACGCGACCGAGCTGTGCGGGGACAAGTGGCGCACCACCGTGGCCCTGGAGGCGGCCGGGGTGCCGACTCCGCGCACCGCGCTCGGCCTCACCCCGCAGGCCACGCTGGACGCGCTGGACGCCATCGGCTATCCGGCGCTGATCAAACCGCTGGTCGGCTCGTGGGGCCGGCTGGTGGCCCGGCTGCCCGACCGTGCCGGTGCGGAGGCCGTGCTCGAATACGTCGCCGCGCTGCCCGGCCCGCAGTCGCACATCGGGTACGTGCAGGAGCTGATCGACAAGCCCGATCGGGACATCAGGGTGATCGTGGTCGGCGGTGAGGTGCTGGGCGCCGTCTACCGGACCGGTGAGTCGTTGCGCACCAATGTGGCGCTCGGCGGGCAGACCCGACCGTGCGAGGTGACGCCGGAGATCACCAAGCTCTCGATCGACGCCACCGCGGCCGTCGGCACGGACATCGCCGGCGTCGACCTGATCGAGGAGCGTGACGGCCGGCTGCTGGTGCTGGAGGTCAACCACCGGGTCGAGTTCACCGGTTTCCAATCCGCGCTCGCCGACCGGGTCGACGTCGCGGGCCACATCGTCGACCACCTACTGGAACGGGCGCAACGATGAACTGGGCGTTCGCTTCGTCCGGCAGGGTGACCGAGACATACGCCCTCGGGCTGCTGCGCAACATGCTGGAGATCCCCTCCGCGTCCTACCAGGAGCGCGCGCTGGCCGACTATCTGGCCGGTGCGATGACGGACCTGGGGTTCGAAGCGCACATCGACGGGGTGGGCAACGTCATCGGTGTGGTCGAACGCGGCGACGGTCCGACGGTGATGCTGCTCGGGCACCTGGACACCGCCTCGGGCCGGCTCCCGGTCCGCTCCGAGGACGGCAGGCTCTACGGCCGCGGCGCGGTGGACGCGAAGGGACCGCTCGCGGCGATGATCTGCGCGGTGGCCGGCGCGGCCGACTTCCGCGGCCGGCTCGTGGTGATCGGCGTCGTCGAGGAGGAGACCCCGCGTTCCAGGGGCGCGATGGCGATCCGGGCCACCCACGACCGGCCGGACGCGCTGATCATCGGCGAACCGAGCGGATGGTCGAGCGTGGTGCTCGGGTACAAGGGCAAGCTCGACCTGCGCTACACCGTCAGGTGTCCTGCCACGCACCCGACCAACCCGGCGCCGAAGGCGTCCGAACTGGCCGTCGCCTGCTGGGGCTCGCTGGTCGAACTGCTCGGCCCGGACGCGGGCCACGACGTGTTCGCCCGGCCGGGCGCGACTCTCTGCCGGCTCAATGCCGACATGACCACGGCGACGGCGGATCTCAGCATCCGCATCCCACCGGGATTCGACGTCGACGGCCTGGTGCGCGGGCTGCGCGACCGGCTGCCGGCCGGCGAGCTCGAAGTGGTGAACTCGGTGGCGGCCTGCCGAGTGGACCGGGCCGACCCGGTGGTCCGCGCGTTGGTGTCCGGTGTCCGGCGGCTGCACGCCCAGCCGCGACTGGTGGTGAAGACGGCCACCTCGGACATGAACACCCTCGCCGAGGTCTGGGACATCCCGATGGCCACCTACGGTCCGGGCGACAGCAGCCTCGACCACGCCGACGACGAGCACATCATGCTGTCGGACTACCTGCGCGGCATCGATGTGCTCACCATCGCGATCTCGGAGTTGGCACACTCGGCCGTCCGCTCCGGCGACCGGGTGATCGACGCGCCGCAGCCCGAAGGGAGTCTCAGGTGACCGATATGACCCAGCGCCTCGCCGCGCTGCCCGCGCCGCGCCGAGCGCAGTTCCTCGCGCGGCTGAGGGAGCAGGCGGAGGCCGCAGCCAGGCGGGGCCCCACACCGCGCGGGAACACAGGTCCGGCACCACTGTCGCAGGCTCAGGCGACGCTGCGCTTCTTCGACGGCCCGGGCTCCCTCGACCGTCCGACCTCTGACAGCCCTGTCTCCGGAGCGCCGCTGTGCATGCGTTTACGGGGCGACTTGGACGTGAGCGCGCTGCGCTCGGCACTGGCTGCGGTCGTGGGCAGGCACGAGGCGCTGCGGACCGCGATCGTGCAGCGTGAGGGCGGCCCCATGCAGGTGGTCGTTCGCGAGGTCCCGGTCGAACTGCCGCTGATCGAGGCGGCGGGCGACGACCACGAGCAGCGGCTCGCCGCCGCGCGGGCGCTGGTGGCGAAGCTGATCGGGAGGCCGTTCGACCTGAGCAGGACGCCGATGTGGCGCGCGGCGTTGATCCGGGTGGCGCCGGAGGACCACCTGTTCCTGCTCGACATACCCGCCATGGTGTGCGACGCCTGGTCGCAGGGTGTGCTGACCCGTGAACTCGCCGAGTTCTACCGGTCGTCGCGCGACGGCGACGAACCGCAGCTCCCTGATCTTCCCGTACAGTACCCGGACTACGCGGTGTGGCAGCGCGACCGGCTCGACAGCGGCGACCTGGACAGGCTGGTCGCGTACTGGCGGGGCAAGTTGGCGGGCGTCGAGGTGCTGGAGTTCCCGGCCGACCGGCCGCGTGGCGACACGCGGACCTTCGCCGGCGGCAGCGGCGTCTTCGCGGTCGGGCACGAAGGCCTGGAGCGGGCGGGTGAACTGGCCCGGCAGGAGGGCGCGAGCCGTTTCGACGTCCTCGTCGCGGCGTTCTTCACCCTCCTGCACCGATACTGCGGCCTGGACGACCTGGTGATCGGCTCGCCGGATGCGAACCGCCGGTACGAGACGGTGTCATCGGTGATCGGGCGGTTCACCGATATGAGGGTGCTGCGCGCAGACGTCTCCGGCGACCCGACCTTCCGCGAATTGGTCCAGCGGGTCAAGGGCGTGTCGTCCGAGGCGTACGAGCACGGCGGCCTGTCGTTCGACAAGCTGGCCGACGCGGTGAATCCGGTCCGTGATCCGTCGCGCCCGCCGATCTTCCAGATCGTGTTCGGCGTGCAGGACGTGGGCGCCGCACCCGAAATGCTCGATATGCCAGGCATCGCCACCTCCCGGGAGCTCACCCGGCCCGGCATCCCCCGGTTCGACATGAGCTGGCATCTGGCCCGGCAGACAGCTCCCGGCGCCGACGCGCCGCTGGGCATCGAGTTCGACACCGACCTGTTCGACGCCGAGAGCATCGCCAGGTTCGCGCGGCACTACGACGAGCTGCTGCGCGCCCTGACCGCCGCCCCGGACTCCCCGTTGTCCGCCGCGCAGATGCTGAGCCCGGCGGACGGGGAGTTCCTCGCCGAAGCCGCCAAGGGGCCGACCCGGCCGATCCGCGAAACCACCATCGTCGAACAGTTCGAGGCGCGCGTCCGGGAGGCTCCGGACAGCGTGGCGCTCGTCGTCTCCGGCGTCGAGATCAGCTACGCCGAGCTCAACGACCGTGCGAACCGGCTGGCCGCGCTGCTTCGCGGGCGTGGCGCCGCGCCGGGCACGAGGGTCGGTCTGTGCCTGCGCAGGAACGCGGACCTGACGACCGCGATCTTCGCGGTCCTCAAGACCGGCGCGGCCTATGTGCCGCTCGACACGACGCATCCCTCCGCCCGGGTCGCGGAGATCGCCGCCGACGCGGGCGTATGCACGGTGATCGCACACGCCGAGGTCGGCAAGACCGTGAGCGAGGTCGCCGCACCCGTCGTGACGCTGGACGACGTCCGCGAGGAACTAGCGGCGCTGCCCGGTCACAATCCGCCGCTCGCAGCGGAGCCCGGCAACGTCGCGTACGTCATCTACACCTCCGGTAGCACCGGCAAGCCGAAGGGGGTGCTGCTTGAGCACCGCGGGGTGGTCAACTTCACCGACTCCACCCGAGAGCTGTTCGACCTGACGACGGCCGACCGGGTGCTCGGGTTCGCCTCGGTGACCTTCGATGTCTCCGTCTTCGAGACCTTCTCGGCGCTGCTGACCGGAGCGCGCCTGTACCTGGCGACCGATGACGAGCGGTTGTCCATCGACCGGCTCCAGTCGCTGATGGAACGAGCCGGCATCACCGTCATCGACCTGCCTCCGACCGTGATGCCGCTACTGGCGCCCGAGAAGTTCACCGAGCTGCGCATCGCGTTCGTCGGCGGCGAGGCGTTCAGCGGTGAGCTGGTGAACCGGTGGAACCCGGGCAGGCGGCTGTTCAACGGTTACGGGCCGACCGAGTGCACGGTGACGATGATCGTGGAGGAGTGTCCGGGCACCTGGGACGTCTCGCCGCCGATCGGCCTGCCGATGACCAACCACGTGGCGCACGTGCTGGACCGCGACCTGCGCCAGGTGCCGATCGGCGTGCCGGGGGAATTGGTGATCGGCGGCGCCGGACTGGCGCGCGGCTACCTCGACCGGGACGAGCTGACCGCGGAGAAGTTCGTCGCCGATCCATTCGGCACCGCTCCCGGCGGCCGCTTGTACCGGACCGGAGACCTGGTAAAGCGGCTGGCGGACGGGCGGCTGGTCTTCCTCGGCCGGCTCGACCAGCAGGTCAAGATCCACGGTCTGCGGATCGAACTCGGCGAGGTGGAGTCGGCGGTGACCGGCTTCGACGGGATCGGGCAGGTCAGCGTGCGGCCATGGACCGACGACTCCGGTGACAAGCATCTGGTCTGCTATGTGACCGGCGTGACCGAGGAGCAGGTGCCGTCGGTGCGCGAGCATCTCGGCGCGCTGCTGCCGTCGTACATGATCCCGTCGTACTTCGTGGTCCTGGACGCGCTTCCGCTCACCAGCAGCGGCAAGGTCGACTGGCGCAGACTGCCCGCGCCCGACCCGCGCCACGCGGGCGACGGGGCGGGCGACGAGCCGCGCACCGCGACCGAACGGGTGCTGCTGCACGACGTGCTCACCCCGCTGCTGCGCAACGGCCGGCTCGGCGTGCACGACGACTTCTTCCTGGCGGGCGGCAACAGCCTCCAGGCGCTTCAGCTGATGTCGGCGATCAACCGCAGGTTCGGGGTGGAGGTCTCGCTCGGCGACTTCTTCGTCTCGCCCACCGTCGCGCATCTGGCCGTCACCATCGACGCCGCCCGCGCCGCACGGCGCGGTGCCGACGATCCGTTCGACGCGCTGGAAAGCCTTTCCGGGGAGGCGCCTGCTCGGACCGGTGCCGCCGGGCCCGGCGCGAAGGACGGCGGCCGGGCACCGGTGGTGATGCGTGCGTCGGGCCCGGCGCAGGTGATCCTTCTGCATCCGTCCGGCGGTGAACTGTTCTGCTATATGCCCTTGGTCAGGGCACTGCGCAAGGACGTCGGTGTGGTCGGTTTCTCCGCCGATCCGCAGGACGCCGCGGTGGATCCGCAGGACGGCATGGCGGCGGTCGCCGCCAGGATCGCGCGGGCCCTGATCGCGAGCGGTCTGCCGGAGTCGTGCTGCCTGGCCGGCTGGTCGTACGGCGGCGTGCTCGCCTTCGAGGTCGCCAGGCAGATCGAACGGGAGACCGGAGAACGGCCGCCGGTGGTGCTGCTGGACGCCGCCTACGACGAGGACGCCCTCTACGACCCGGACGCAGCCCCGCTCGACGAGCCGACGGTGCGGCAGCGGTTCGTGCACGACGTCGCCAGGCTGGCGGGACGTGACGGTCCGGCGGTGCGCGCGGTGCTGGACGATCCGGCCGCCGGCGCGGCCGGCGTCAGGCAGACGCTGACGGGGCTCGGCGTCGAGCTGGAGCTCACCGAGCAGGAGCTGTCCTCCCGCTACGAGACCTTCCGGGCCTGTGCCCTGTCGATGCAGGCGTACCGGCCGCCGGGTCCGTACGGCGGGTCGGTCAAAGTACTGACAGCCTCGTCTCACACCGCTTTGAAGGACACCGCCCTGAAAGACACCGTTCTGAGAGACACCGCCATGGAAGAGCAGTGGCGGACGGTGTGCACCGGCCGGTTCCGGGCCGAGAGCGTGCCCGGCGACCACTACACCCTTTTCACGGAACCGGCGTTGAGCCGGGTCGTCGCGGCGATCGAAGCGACGCTCGCCTCTTGAGGAGACGTACATGCGGTTCGGGTTCACTGAAGATCAACAGCGCTTCCGGGCGGGCGCGCGCGAGACGTTGCGCTCCGCCAGGGTGCGTGCCGCGGCGCAGCAGGCCACCGGCGCGGACGGTGTCGAGCCGGACCAGCGGCCGCTCTACCGCCTGCTCGGCGAGCTCGGCCTGCTCGCCGTGCACTGGCCCGTCGAGTTCGGCGGAGAGGGCCGCCCGCTCACCGATGCCGCGATCGTCGCCGAGGAACTGGTGCGCGCGGGAGTGCCGGACACGCTGCATGTCAACACCATCCAGATCGTCGGGCAGTTCCTGCTGATGGCGGGCAGCGAAGAGCAGAAGCGCCGGCACCTGCCCGCGCTGGCCCGCGGCGAGAGCTTCGCCTCGGTGCTCTACACCGAACCTGACGCGGGATCGGATCTCGGCGCGCTGCGGGCCGTGGCCGAGCCGGACGGCGACGGCTACCGGATCACCGGGACCAAGGTGTTCAGCCTCAAGACACGGTTCGTCGACCTCGGGCTGTGCGCGGCCCGTACGACGCCGAACGCCGGGAAGTACCAGGGAATCAGCCTGTTCCTGGTCGACATGGGCGCCCCCGGCGTGACGGTGTCCGTGATACCCGGCATCGGCGACGAGCACTTCCACCGGGTCGACCTCGACTCGGTGCCCGTGTCGGGCGGCGACCTGCTCGGACCGCGCGACGAGGGGTGGCCGCTGCTCAACCAGGCACTGGCCATCGAACGCACCGGCCTCGACTACCACCTCAAAGCAGAGCACTGGCTGGATGCCGCGCTGGAGGCGCTGATCGACCGCGAGAGCGTGTCCGACACGCAGCTCGAACAGATCGGCCGCTGGCACGGCGCGCTCACCGCCGACCACGTCCTCGCCTGGGAGGTGATCACCGGGATCGCGTCGGACCAGGTCGACCAGGTCTCAGCCGCCGTCGCCAAGTACCACAGCAGCGAACTCGCCCAGAGCATCGCGGCGTGGGCCGTCGACATCCCCAGCCCAGAGCAGCGGGCGAACCGCGCCAGGGCGGCGGTGATCCTGGACTCCGCCTACCGGGAGGCGCCCGGAACCACGCTGTCGGCGGGGACCTCCGAGGTGATGCTCCAGATCACGGCCGCCGGGTTCGACTCCATCGGACAGGAGAAGCACTGACATGGACCCCACCCCCGACCCGCTCTTCGTCCAGTTGCGCAAGGCGCTGCGTACGGGCCTTGACGGCGTCCCCGCCCGGAACGAGGTGCACGGTGCGCCGGTGGCCGACGCAGCGTCCGGTCCGACCCGGAAGGTGCTCGACGAGTTGGGCGCGGCCGACTTCGAACGGCCGGCCTCCGCCGGGGGCCTCGGCCTCGGCCTGACGGCCGGGGTGCTCGTCAGCGAGGAACTCGGCCGCGCTGCGTGCGGCAACGCCTACCGGGCCGAGGCGATGGCGGCCGACATGGGCGGCCCGGCGGGCGCGGCACTGGCCGGGCTGGAAGCGCTGCCGGTCGGTGCCGGGGTCACCGCGGTCCCACGCGGGAGCGGCTGGGAACTGACCGGCACGGCCACGGTTGACGGCATGACAGTCGACGACATGAGAGTTGACGGCACTGGCGCCGGGCCGATTCTGGTGGCCACCAGGACGGGGGGCGAGCCGGTACTCGTCGCAGTGCCGCGCGATGCGCCCGGCCTCGGCATCGAGGTCGCATGCCGGCCGCCAGCCGTCCGGTTCAAGGCCACGCCGGTCACCGCAGCGGACGTGGTCGGGACGCTGGACGACTCGCCCACCGGCCCACTTGCGCGAGCCCGGTTGCGGCAGGCCGCCTATCTGTTGGGGATCGCCGAGGGCGCGCACCAGGTCGCGGTGGGATACGCCGGTTTCCGGCGCCAGTTCGACACCAGGCTGCGTGATCTGCCCGCCGTCTCCTTCGGATTGGCACGTGCCCAGGTGGCGTTGCGCGCGACCGGGGCGGCGGTGTACCGGGGGGCTTGGCTGGTCGACTGCGAGCCCGACGAGGTCGGTACCGCGCCGGTCATAGCGCTGGCGATGGCCGCTGAGACCGCGCGCGACGTGGTGCGGCTGTGCATGCAGAGCTGCGGGGTGAGGGCGATGACCGCGGAACTCGGCCTGCACCGGTACTTCCGGCTGGCCGCGGCCGAGTCCACCCGATACGGCAATCCCGCCACCCTATGGCGGCAGGTCGGTACCGCCCGTCTCCAGGCGGCCAGACTCACCGCCGCCGCCGACAGCGCGGCCGACAACACAGGGTTTACCGACGACGCAGGATTCACAGACGACGCAGAGTCTGCCAATAACACAGAGTCTGCTAATAACACAGGGTCTGCCAATAACACAGCGTTCACCGACGGCACAGGGTTTGCCGACAACGACGACACAGCGCTTCCGCTCGCGGTGGCGGCCCGGCCGTAATGGGAGTCAGCGGAAGGGGCAAGCTCAGGTCGGGGTCGGCTCGCAGGCGGGTCAGTTCACGCGCAGGTCGACTCGCGACCCTGACCTCTCGCCGCCGAGGGAGTGTCCGGCCAGATCGATGAGCCCGGAACGGTAGGCCAGCGACACGAGCTCGGCGCGGTCGCGGACTCCGAGCTTGGTTCGCACCCGGTAGAGATGGGTGCGAACCGTGGCCTCGCCGATGATCAGTTCGCGGGCCACCTCCTCGGTGGACATGCCCCGCGCCACCATCTGGGTCACCACCCGCTCTCGCGGGGTCAGCTCGGTCAGCTCAGGCCACGGCGCGGGCTCCGGACGCTCCGGCTGCTCGCGGAACCAGGTGACCAGGCGCTGCGCGACGTCGGGCGCGAGCATGGTCTGCCCGGCCGCCGCCGCCTGGATCGCGGTGATCAGCTGCTGCGGGCTCGCGTCCTTGCCGAGCAGGCAGCTCGCGCCGGCGTGCAGCACGTCGCTCACCGTCTTGTCGGCGTCGGACCTGGTGAACACGACGATCTTGGGCGGCGCGTCCTCCTTGCCGAGCCTGCGGATCATCTCCAGGCCGGAAATGGTGCGCAGGTTCAGATCGGTGACCACGACATCGGGCCGCGCGGTGCGCACCAGAACGATGGCCTCCATGCCGTTGTCGGTCGTGCCGATCACGTCGATGTCAGGGACCGCATCGAGCAGAGTCCGCAGACCGTCCCCGATGACCGGCAGTTCGTCGCAGATGAGTACCCGAATTGTCATTGTCTCCGCCTCGATAACGATTGGGGTGTGACTCTTCGACGGTGCGATAGGTGGCCGTCAAGCCATAGACACGCTGACTCCGTCCGGCGCCGCACCGCCCCGTCCGCACCCACGACCCGTTCGAGCCGCAGCCCGTACCCTGTCTCCACCGTTCGCTGCTCCAACTCGACGCGCTCACGCACACCGGGCTGCGCTCCCACAACCCGGCAGAGCCCCGCCCTCAGCTCACCCGTTGCCGTTGTTGCCGCCAGTCACGGAGACGGCCGCGGCCGATATGGGAGCGACGGAAGCGACATGCTGCTGGACTGCCGCCGACGCGACGCAGGAGACGGTGGCTTCCCCTAGAAGTGCTGCGAGAACGATGACGGAGGCGGCGATGGGGACGACGCGCATCAGTGAGCTCCTTTGTTCCCTCGGAAGGGCGGGCCCCTTCGACTCCGCTGATGCTCCCGACTCGCCTTCCCGGCCCGTTCCCCTCTCGACACCCGCCCGATACCGCACGGGCGGCCGCCCCGCTCAACGTGCGGTCTCGCGCACTCCCATGAGCGAGAAGAGGCGGCCCGCCACCTCACGGTGTTTCTGGGCCGCCTGCCGATCCCCCTGGGCATCGGCGGTACGGGCGAGGCCCCACAGCGCGCTCGCCTCGTCGTAACGCAACTCCATCCGGCAGGCGATCTCGTAGGCCAGCAACTGCTGAGCCCGCGCCCCGCTCAGGTCGCCCTGCGCGTACAGTGCGCGCCCGGCCGAGAGGTGAACGGTGGCCCGGTGGATATCGTCGGTGCTGCGTGTGGCCTCGGCGAGTGCATGTGTGGCGCTGCTCGCCGCCTCCTCCAGCCTGCCCATGCACACCAGCACATCCGTCCTGCGGGCGAGCACGAGTGGCAACACGGAGGGCATGCTCATGCGCTGGCACCGCTCAAGCGCTGCGTCGGCCCGGGCGAGCGCCTCCTCGAAGCGGCCCAGGCCCTCGATCGCCTGGGAGAGATTGCTCAGCGCGTCGACGGAAAGCTGTATCTCCTTGATCGAGTCGAAGATGGCCACCGCCCGCTGCGCCGACTCCGCCGCCTCCTCGAACCGCCCGAGGCGCACCTGAATGAGGCTCAGTGTGCTCAGCGACGAGCCGTCGAGCCGGGTGAAGTCGAGCTCCTTCGCGCAGCGGTTGGCCTCCTCGCTCAGCCGCAGCGCGCGGTCCAACTCCCCCAAGCTGTTGTACGCCTGCCCCAACCGGGCCTTGCACTCCGCCTCGCTGTGCGCGTCCCGCATCAGCTGAGACAGGTCCACGGCCTCCTCAAGGCGGGCGACGGCGTCCCGCAACTGGCCGAGCCGCCACTTGCCCATGGCCAGGTTCATGAGGTTCAGCCGGGTCAGCGCCCGGTCCCCGAGCTGCCGCGACGCGCTGACGCCCTTTTCCAGCGCCACGTTCGCGCGAGTGTCGTAGCCGCGGATGCTTGAGTGGAAGCCCAGCTCACGCGGCAGCCGCGCGGTATGCCAAAACAGTCCTCTGTGATAAGCGGCGTCGACGGCCAGCAGCAGGCTGTCGCGGTGCTGGTCGAGCCACTGGAGCGCCGCTTCCTTGTCGTCGAACCCGTCGCCGCCCCGGTCCGGCTCGCCGTGCTCCCCGAAGCGGCGGCGCCCGGGGAAGAGCACGTCGCACGCGTTTTCCGCCCGGTTCAGGTAGTGATCCAGCAGCCGGCGCACCGCCTGTCCGTCCTCTGGCGCCTTCTCTCCCTGCGCCACGCGGTGCACGAAGCTGCGTACCAAGTCGTGCAGGGCGTACACCCCCGGTTCTCTGGCCTCCAGCAGCCGTACGTCCACCAGTTCTTCCAACACGCCCTCGGCCGTCAGCGGGTCCGTGTCCAGCAGAGCGGCGGCCTCGTCGGCGTCCAGGTAGCGTCCGGGGTGGTGGCCCAGGAGCCGGAAGGCCGTTCGTTGTTCTTGCGGCATGGACTGGTACGACAGCAGCAGCGCGCCCGCGACTCCCCGGCCCTCGCTGGCGAGTTCGTCCAGGCGCCGCTCGTGGTCGCGCAGCCGGTCGACGAGTCGCTGGACGGTCCAGAGCGGGCGGTTCGCCAGCCGGGCGGCGGCGATCCTGACCGCCAGTGGCAGTCCCCCGCACAGTCGCACCAGCTCACGGGCCGCTTCCGGTTCTCTCTCCACCCGCTCGGCACCGAGGGTGTTGCGCAGCAACTGGTGGCTGTCCGACGCCGGAAGGGCGCCCACGGTGAGCCACTCGGCTCCGTCGAGCCCGGTCAGCCGGGGGCGGCTGGTGATCAGCACCAGGCTGTCGGAGGAGGCGGGGATCAGCGCCCTTACCTGGTCGGAGGCGGCGGCGTTGTCCAGGACCACGAGCATGCGCCGGCCGCGCATGTAGGACTGCCACAGCGCGGCGCGGCCCGCCGGCACCACGGGTATCTCGCTGCTGGGGATCCCGGCGGCGGCGAGCAGGTCGCCCTGCGCGTGGAATGCGCTCAGCGGCGTCTGGCCCGGCGTGAAACCGTGCAAGTCGACGAAGAGTCTCCCGCTGGGGTACTGCTCGGCCAGTTGATGTGCCGCGTGGATGGCCAGTGCCGTCTTGCCGCCGCCGCCCATGCCGTCGATGGCCAGGACCGTCGGCGAGCCCTGCGGGGCGTGCCCGGCCGCGTCACGGATCCACTTCAGCTCGGCGATCCGGCCGGAGAAGTCCGGCACGTCGAACGGCAGCGCGTGCG
The DNA here is from genome assembly GCF_035946395.1 of Actinocrinis sp. Lineage (NCBI taxonomy): Bacteria > Bacillati > Actinomycetota > Actinomycetes > Catenulisporales > Actinospicaceae > Actinocrinis > Actinocrinis sp. Next base: position 30,076 of record NZ_DASYZI010000060.1, on the reverse strand, counting down.
GAGCCTCGGTGACCGGGTGCCAGGCACGGGACGCGGTGCGTTCCGGGCGGGCGAGCGCCGGGTCGTGGCGCAGGATGCGTTCGTGCAGCCCGGTCAGCTCGGTGCCGGGGTCGATGCCCAGTTCCTCGGCGAGGTGTTCCCTGGCGCGGGCGAACTCGCTCAACGCGGCGGCCTGCTGGCCGCAGTGGTAGAGGGCGAGCATCAGCCGACTGCGAAGCGCCTCGCGCAGCGGGTGCTCGTCCACGAGGGCGCGCAGTTCGCCGGTGATCTCGGCGGCCTCACCCGCGTCTATGAGCAGGTCGTAGAGCTGCTCCGCGGCGGTGAGCCGTTGCTCCTCCAGAGCCGTCGAGGCGGCGTCGACCACCCGGCCGCCGGATCCCGCCAGCACCGGCCCCCGCCACAGGGCCAGTGCCTCGCGTAATCGCGCCGCGGCCCGCTCCGCCTCCCCGGCGTCCAACGCTTCCCTGGCCTGCCGCAACAGCAGCTGGTAGCGCAGCAGGTCGAGCTGCTCGGTGTCGACGACCGCGCGATACCCGGGTCCGTCGGTGACGATGGTGTCAGGTCCGTGCGGGATGAGGCGGCGCAGCTTGGCCACCGTTTTGCGTACTTGATGCTCGGCGCTTTCCGGAGGCTCCTCGTTCCAGGCGGCCGCGACCAGACGGGAGATGGGCACGACGCGCCCGGCCTCCAGGAGCAGCACGGCGAGGACGCGCCGTTGCAGAGCCCCGTTGACCGACACGGGGTCGGCGCCGCTGCGGACCTCCAAGGAACCGAGGACGGCGAACTGCGGCTTGGGACCGGTGGCGCCTCCGATGTCGGTCGATGTCACGGCCCGCACACATACCTCTCCCCGTAGATGGGACGCACGTCACCGTGAGAATAGGTTATTGCAGGTATTGTATGAACCCTGACACGATCGTGGCCACGCTCCGCCCCCGTACATCCGTGCAGCTCTTTCTGCACTTGTGGGCAGCGCCGATGGCGGACTTACGCCACCGCAGAACGCGTCATCCGGCCGGCCGGATGTCGGTGATGAGATCTTGCCGCGCCTTGGAGACCCGTTCGAGGGTCAGCTCCGGAGTCTCGCCCTCCACCACCACATAGCCGCGCCGGGCGCGTGGGTCGCCGACCGGGGGGATCCGGTCGCCGACGCTGTACGGGAAGCGTGCGCCGCGGACCCACGGGGTCACGGCGATGTCCTCGGTGCCCGCGTACGTTCGCAGGTGCCCCTCGGGAAGCAGGAAGAAGCCGATCTCCGCGTGCTGAGAAGCGCTCGGCACGACCGGGGAGTCGCCCAGCAGACTCGCGAAGAGCGCCGCCTCGAAGTCGAACCCGCGCGCGATCTCCACGAGCAGGGGGATCCGGTCGGCGCCCAGGCACGCCCGGCACGACACGATCCGCGGTCCGCCGGGCAGCAGCGCCACCTGCGTGTGGGCCGGTCCGAAGCGGTACCCGCTCGCCTCCAGCCAGCCCACGGCCGCCGCCTCGACGACCTCGCGTTCGTCGTCGGCCAGCGGCGCCGGATGGAGGTAGCCCGTCACGAGGTAGTGCGGGGACCCCGTGGTGCGTTGCCCGGTCACGCCCACGACGTGGTGGTGCCCGTTCACGGTGAGCGTCTCGACGCTCAGCCTGGGAGCCTGCGCGGGAGCCCCTTCGCAGGCCTGGAGCCGCTCGTACGCATCCGGGGGGTTGGGAGACAGACCCAGCCGCCACGCTTCCTCGGCCACCGGCAGGACGGAACTGCCGTCTCCGCAGTGCAGCACCGCTTCGATGCCGTTGCGCTGCGTGGTCTGCTTGATGGTCTCGCGCAGCCGGTCCTCGTCGGCGAAGTCGATGAGCAGCAGTTCTTCGGAGAGCTCTTCGATCCGGGGCGCGAAGTCCGCCTCAAGCAGCAGCGGATCCCATATCGACCAGACACGGAACCCCAACTCGGCTCCTCGTCGCACGAGTTGGTGACTGGGCATCACCAGGAGCAGCCTGAATTGCGAGCTCCTCGGGGAATATGCACACATGCACGCCACTGTGTACCGCGCTCTTCCCGCCCCGTTCCCCTCCCCTTCCCCGCCGGGCGACCCAGGCCGGCGCGGGCGGGGACGGTCACGACAGACCCGTTTACAACAGACCCCTTGCCACAAGCAGCGCGTGCACCTGCCGGACCGACTCGTCGACCGTGTGGTGCTGTGTGTGGACACGCAGATCCGGGTCGACCGGCGCCTCGTAGGGGTCGTCCGCGCCGGTGAGGCCGCTGAGCTCGCCTGCCGCCTGCCTGGCGTAGAGGCTCTTGACGTCCCGGTCGGCGCAGATCTCGACCGGAGTCGCCACGTGCACCTCGATGTAGGGGACGCCGCGTGTCGCGTGCAGCTCCCGGACCGCCGTGCGGGACACCGCGTAGGGGGCGATGACCGGCACCAGTACCGTGACACCGTGCTCGGCGAGCAGCCCGGCGACATAACCGATCCGCCGCACGTTGGTGTCCCGGTCCTCCTTCGAGAATCCCAGTTCCGCAGAGAGGGCGGCACGGACCTCGTCGCCGTCGAGCACCTGGACCCGGTGTCCACCGGAGCGCAGCCGCTCGGCGAGACCCGCCGCGATCGTGCTCTTGCCCGCGCTCGGCAGCCCGGTCAGCCAGACCGTGCCGCCCTGCCACCGGTCCGGCGTGCCATTCGGTTCGCTCATGCGCGGATCTCGCTTTCACGTGTGCCGTGGGCCGGCGACAAGGAGTGAACTTGCTCTTTCGCAGTGGACGGATCACCCGGCCAGAGCCGGATCTCGCCCAGGTCCGGACGCAGTATCACCGCCGCGACGGTCCGCTCACGCCGGATGTCGCCGTTGTTCGGCACGAGGATCGGTGGCGTCGAGAGGAGCCGGTGATGGCCCGCGGTATCGCCCGCCTCCGGGATGCCCGCCGCTCGAACCGCCTCCAAGCGTCGCCGCGAGGAGTTCTTGGCGAAGACGTTGATCTCGTCCCTTCCGGCGAAATCCGGGTCCAGGAAGTGGTTGGTGTGCGCCAGCTCGTCGCCTGCGAGCAGGCTTCGCCGCGAGCCCAGGGCCTCGACGCACACGGCCCGCTCCTCGCCGCACACCATGAACGATCGCGAGCTGGCCAGCGGGAGCTCACTGAGAATCTCGACCGCCTGGTCGACGCTGTCGGCGGTGTCGAGCACATGCCGGATCGCCAGGTATGGCGGCACTCCCGGCTCCCATTCGCCGCCGAGCACGAGGTTGAGGCCCACGGCGATTCCGGCGTCGTTGACACCGAGGTAGCCCAGGAGCCCGGCGAAGCTGAGCACCAGGGAGCGGTGGCGCGGTCCGGAGACCGCCAGGAGAGTGATCTGATCGTCGAGATTCCCGTTCAGGTCCACCGTCTGGGCCAGCACCGGCTGGTTGCGGACCGAGGCATACGTGGTGCAGTCCCCGCCGGTGACACGGCTGTATCCCAGAAGCTCGCGGCGCAGTTGCAGCAGCCAGGCCGCATCGCGCTCGACTCCGGCGCCGGCCGCGAGGCCGTCGACTTCCTCGGCGAGGTCAGGCAACGCAGTGGTGACCATGTCACGGTGGGCGGCGATGCTCGGTCGCAGCGAGTCGAGGTCCATCGGTCGGTCGCTGAGGTGGCCGAGGCGAGCGAGCGAGTCGCCGATAAAGTCGCGGAGCCGTCCGGCCAGCGCTTGCCCGTGCGTGAACCCACGGTCGCGCGGCGGGCCGGACAACTCAAGCAGCGGCGCGCTGTTCATGCGGACGGGTTGGCGGCCCTGCCGAGCCGGCGCAGCTGGTCCTCGACCGTGGGCCATTCGGCGCGCAGAACCGAGTAGTAGATCGCGTCGCGCCTCCTGCCCTCGGGCATGGGGTTGAAGCTGCGCAGCACGCCTTCTTCGTACGCACCGATGTTGCGCAGTCCGGCACGGGCCTGAGCATTGAGTATGTCGGTCTTGAACTCGACGCGTTCAGCGCCCATGGTCTCGAACGCGTGCTCCAGCAGCAGGTACTTGACCCAGCGGTTGACGCCCCTGCCCTGGAAGTCGACACCGAGCCACGACCATCCGATCTCAAGGCGCCGGTCGGCTTCGGAGAGGTTGCCGTAGCTGGAGCTTCCGGCGGTCTGCCCGGTGCCTTTGTCGACGATGACGTAGACCGCGCGCTTGCCGCTGCCCTGGTCGGCGAGCATGGCGTCGAAGAACTTCTCGAAGTCGGCGTCGGTCTCGACCCGGGAGACGAAGTACGTCCAGATCCGGTGGTCGAACGCGATCTTGCGGATCGGTTCGCGGTCGTCCTGCGAGATCGGATGGAGTTCGACATGCTCGTTCTCAAGGAGCATGGAAGCGCTCTGGCTCCAGGCGGCGTGGCTCAAGGGTCTCAGCCCTTCCGGGCGACGTGGGGCCGCAGCGCGTCGACGACGTTGCCGAGGGTGCGCATGCCGGCGAGGTCGTCTTCGGTGAACTTGTCGAGGCCGACTTCGGCGGCTTTACACAGCGAGGTCAGGAACAGCACCTTGTTGAGAGAGGTGATCCCATAGGTCTGGACGAGGTCCTCGGCGGGGTCGAGGGCCACGGGGTCGGGATGGTCGCGCAGCACCCGGGAGAGCTGCTCGCGGGCCAGCGTGTCGAGGTCAGTGGGCATTGATGCCTGCCTTCGGGTCGTCGATCCGGTCGCGGTAGCGGTCGGCGATGCGCTTGCGGATCGGTTTGAACTGAGAAGTGAGCAGACCGTTGTCGACGGTGAACGGTTCGTCGGCGACGATCACGCGGACGATGCGTTCATCGGGTTCGGACGCGGCGTTGACCGAGCCGAGAGCCCGGGCGATCGCGGCGGTGTCGACCGGGCCGGGGTGGGGAGAGACGACGGCGACCAGCCCGGCCTGGCTGGGGCAGTAGAGGACGCATTCGGCCACCGCTCCGGTGTCGCGGAAGCGGGTCTCGACGGGCCTGACGATGATCTTCTTGCCGTTGTCGAGGACGATGACGTCGTCGGCGCGGCCGAGGATGTACAGGAATCCGTCCTCGTCGACGCGGCCGAGGTCACCGGTACGGACGATACCGCCCGGCCTGAACATTCGTTCACTGTCACCGGGGGCGGCGTATGTGTAGGCGGTGTTGACCGGGTGGTCGCTGCGGACGCAGACCACGCCCTCGTCGTCGATGATGATCTCCTTGCCGGGGAGAGGCCGGCCCACGCTGCCTTCACGATGGGCGCCGGGGTGGTTCTTGGTGGTGATACAGGTCTCGTTGAGGCCGTAGCCCTCGTAGATGGCGACCCCGGCTTCGCCGTAGAACCCGAGCATCGCCGGGTCGGCGGGAGCCGAGCCCGTCCACAGGTAGCGGATACGGTCGCCGAAGAGTTCGGTGACCGCCTTGGCGGGCTCGATGCCGTCGGCGATCTGGCTTTCGAGATGCCGCTTAGCGGTGTCGAAGAACGCGGGGACGCCCATGACGACTGTGGGGCGCGCGGCCGACATCACGGCGAAGACGGACTGGTACGTCGTGATCGTGACGTCGTGCCCCCAGTACAGCGCCGAATAGAGCCAGTAGCGCTGCTGGAGCAGCGAGAGGGGCAGAAAGGTGAGGATGTCGTCGCCCGGACGATGGTCGAACAGGCTTTGGACGGCGTGCAGCGAGGAGTCGATACTGCCGACGGTGGCCTCAAGCCCCTTGGGCACTCCGGTGGAGCCGGAGGTGAACTTGACGGTGGTGCATTCTGTGGCGCCCCATTCCACCGGGACCGTGTCCAGAGCCGCCGCGGCTTCCTGGGCATCGTCGGCAATGGTGGAGATCGGCAGTACGCGGGCCGGAACATCGTCGGGCAACCGGACGTCGGTGTAGAGAAGGTCGAGGCCATAGCGCTCGCTCAACTCGGCGTCGGGACTGAACTTGCCGGGCTCGAAACCGGCGGTCTGCGCCTTGACCATGAGGGCGGCGAGGTCGAGCAGCACCCATTCGAGACGGTTGGCGGAGAGGATGCCGACGCGGTCGCCCGCGCCGATGCCCCGGCGGCGCAGGCCCGCGGCGACGGCCCTGGCCCGGTCGTGGAACTCGGCCAGCGGCATGGTGCTGCGGTGGCCGAGGCCGGCGACGGTGATGGCGCCGTCGTGGGAGGGCCTGGCGGCGATGATGCGGTTGATGATCGATTCGGTCATCGCTGCTACCGCGCCTTCGCAGCCGTGCTGTCGGTGCTGAAGCTGTGCTCGATGCCGAAGCTGTGCTCAGTACTGAAGCTGTGCTCGATACTAAAGAAGCGGGCGCCCGAGAGGGTGCACCGGCTGCCGGGCTCGACCAGGTCGGCCGTGTCGGGCCAGGTCTCGATCGCCGGGATGCCGAGGGCGGCGGCCAGTTTGGCCGAGAAGCGCGGCATCAGCGGGGCCGAGGCGGTGGCGAGGAGGCGGGCCGCGGCCAGTTCGAGGGCGATCGCGGTGCGGGCCTCGGAGCTCCATCGGTCGTCCTGGGCCAAGGCGGACTGCTGACGGGAGAAGGCGCGCACGTCGGTGACGATGCCGTCGAGCGCGGCCGCGGCGGACCTCAGCGAGAACCCTTCGGGACCGAGTGCGGCGGTGACCTCGTCGAGCCGTAGCGACAGACGGGCCAGGAAGGCGGTGTGCTCGCTGGTCCAGGTGCCCGCGTCGGGCACGACGCCGCCGAAGTGGCGCTCGACGCGATCGCCGAGGCCGACGAGCCACGTCTCCCACTCGCCGACGAGTGTGTCGGCGCAGGCGCGGTCGAATTCGGCACGGCGGAAATCGGTGCGCTCGGCCTCGGGACGCGTGCGGGAGAGGTAGTACCGGACGGCGTCGACGGTGTCGGGGGTGAGGATCTCCTTGCCCCAGATCGCGTGCCGCCTGCTGGTGGAGAACTTCTGGCCTTCGAGCAGGTAGAACTCGTTGACGTGGTAGTCGATGTCGGGGTCCCACTCCGGGAAGGCCAGCCGGTACAGGACCGGGTAGAGGATCGAGTGGTAGAAGCTGTTGTCGTAGCCGAAGAAGTGCACGAGTTTCCAGTCGCGGGAGGGCGCCTCACGCGACCAGCCCTCCCCCAGGCCGGCGCCGAGCCGTTCGATGCCGTGCAGGAAGCCGTAGCTCATCTCCGGCCAGACCCAGATGACCTGGCCGTCCAGGTCGTCGCCGGCGGGCCGCACTCCCCAGCCGGAGGGATGGGAGACCGGCAGGTCGAGCGTCTCGCGGGCGAAGACCCGCCGGGCCAGTTCGCGCAGGCGGACCGGGACCCGGCCGAGCCGGTGGTGGTCGGCGACGGTCTCGGCGAACTTGTGCAGCGGCAGCGTGTAGCGCTCGGCTTCGGCGCGCTTCGGCGCGGTGCTGCTGAGGCGGGAGGCCGGATCGGCGAGGTCTGCGACGAGGTTGGGCTCGCCGCACTCTTCGCAGATGTTGCCGCCGGTGTGCTGGGAGCAGCCGGGGCAGATGCCGTTGACGTCGACTTCGTAGAGGTACTCGCCGCTCTCGGAGTCGAAGAGCGCAGGCGTCGCCTTCGCTCTGACGTGCCCTGAGTCGAGCAGGCGGCTGAAGTAGCGCTGGAGGCCTTCGGGGTAGCCCTCATCCGTGCTGGTGACGTAGTACTGGTCCACCTCGATGTCCATCGCCTTGAGCGTCGCGGCGATCTCGGCCGAGTAGTGGGCGGCGGCCTCGGCGGGAGTGGAGTTCTCGCGGGCGGCGACGGCGGCGACGTAGCTCTGGAAGTCGTCGCTGCCGGTCAGGTGCCAGGCACGGTTGCCGTTGAGGCGCTGGTAGCGGACGTAGACGTCGGCACCGAGGTAGGGGCCTGAGAGGTGGCCGAGATGAAGGTCGCCGTTGGGAGTCGGCGGAGTCGAGAACACGAACTGCGGACGGTCGGTGTGGTTCGCGCGGACACGCGACAGCGCCGAGGCACGGGCGCGGGCCGAGTCGCGCCAGTACTGGGTGAAGAAGATCAGGTCCGTCTCGCCGGTGTTGGTGATGACGTGTGATTCGAACGGCTCCCACAGGGCCACGGTGCCGGGCCTGGCCGGGTGGGTGCGGCCGTCGATGGTCAGCTCGCCGGTACCGGCGACCACGACGATGAACTCGGTCTCGTCGTGCCGGTCGCTGTGCGAGGCGGCGCCGGGGGCGACACGGCCCCAGCCGGCGCCGACACCGAGGCCCTCGACCGAGGACATGTCGATGCCGAAGACTTCGGACAGTTCGGACTCGCTGTAGTGGTTCAGGATCATGACTGCCTCTGTCCTGGCTGGGAAAGGCTTGCGGGCGGTGTGGAACCGGCTCGGAGAGCGGCGAGGTCCAGGACAGCGACGGTCTCGGCGGCAATGGCGGGGGCCAGCCGGTAGCCGGAGCCGTTGGCGGCTCCGGCGAAGACCAGGCCGGGCCTCAGTTCGGCGACGACGGGTTCGCGGTGCGGGCTGTAGGCGTCGCAGAAGACCCGGCCCGAGTTGCACAGGGCCGCCAGGCCGGGCGCGAAGCGGCCGAGGACGGCGCGGGCATCGTCGAGGTCTGACCGCTCCAGGACGAGTCTGGCGTCGTCGGGGGCGACGTCCCAGCGATCGCAGGTGTAGCTGAACAGCAAGTGGCCGCGCTCGTGCAGCGGCAGGAGGAAGGCGTCCTCGTCGTGGAAGATCGTGAGCGGATCGCCGGGCGCGGGAGAGGATTCGAGATGCATGGCGACGACCTTCTTGACGCGCAGGCCGAGCGGGGCGACCAGGTCGGCCCAGGCAGGGTGCGCGATCCACGGCCCGGGGGCCAGGACCACCCGGCGGGCGAGCAGCCCGCGCCCCTGGCCGAGGGTGAGCAGGCGTTCGCCGCCGCTGGAGAGTTCCGTGACCTCGGTTCCCTCCAGCACGGTCACGCGGTCGCGCAGCCTGGCCAGAACGCGACCGGCGACTGCTTGGACGTCGGCGTAGTGGCACCCGTGCAGGGTCCACGCACGGGCGCCCGGCGCGGCTGCCCAGCCGCGGGCCGGGTCGGCCGGAGCGGTCTCGTCCCCGAGCCGCAGGTAGGTGGTGGAGATCACGTCGGCGTCACCGGTGGCGACGACCGTCGCGTCCACTGCACGGATCGGCAGGCCGAGTTCGCCGGCCAGGCCTTCCCAGGCGCGGTGGGAGTACCCGGACATGGACCTGACGCGCTCGGTCGCACCGCGCGGGAAATGTACGCCGGCCGAGCGGCCGGAGGCGCCCTGGCCGATCAGACCGCGTTCCACGACGGCGATGGTCGCGTCGGGGAAGGCCGCGAGCGCTTCGTGGGCGACGAGCGCGCCGATGACTCCGCCGCCGACGATGGCGAGGTCTACCGTGTCCACTGCACCTGAAGCGTCCGCTGCGTCTACGGGGCCTACTATGTCTACAGCGCCCGCCGCGTCTACAGCGTCCACTGCGTGCCCCGTCCGTTCTTGGCCGACCAGTCGATGAACGACATCGCCAGTTCGGGGCCGCTGCTGCCGCGCAGCCGGTTGACGATGCGCTGGGCCCGCCAGGCGTTCAGGCTCAGGTTCACGTCGGGCAGCCCTCGCTGGCCGCGCACCGCGTTCTGCATGAAGATGTTCCGGTCCGGCGGGCCGTCCCAGCTGACCGCGAAGTCCTCGTCGACCCGGGCCTCGCCGTTCTCGGTCTCGATCCGGCTCATCAACGGCTCCAGGAAGGTCTTGGGCGCGGGGCGGAAGCCGGTCGCCCACACCACCGCGTCGACCGGAAGGCACTGGCTCTGGCCGGACTCGTCGTTGTGACGCAGCATCACTTCGAAGACCCCGCTGCTCGCGCGGTCGACGGACACGATGGTCCGGTTGGGCAGCAGCCCGAAGCGGTGCTCGTCCCGCTCGATGAACTGGAGCCGGTACAACTGCTGGTAGATCGCCCGGAGGGTCGACTCGGAGATCCCGTCCGAGCTCAGGATGTGCGCCGAGTTGAGCTCGGCGCGCTTGGACTCGGAGAGCCGGTAGAAGTACTCGGAGTACTCCGGCATGTAGAAGTCGTTGGTGAACGTCGAGTCGTCGATCGGGAAGTAGTTGCGGCGCCTGGAGATCCAGGAGACGCAGGCCGGGCGCTCGGATTCGGGCCGCGAGATCAGGTCGAGGAACGCCTCGGCACCGGACTGGCCGCCGCCGGCCACGGCGACCCGCCTGCCCGCCAGTTCCTTCGCGTGGCTCAGGAACTGGCTCACGTGGAACTGGCCCGCGCCCAGGTGCGGGGCCGCGAAGTCGGGCACCCACGGAACGGTGCCGACGCCCACGGCGATGTTGTCGGCGGTGACCTGGCGGCGATCGGTGGTGACGCGGAAGGCCTCCCCGTCGAAGTCGACCCGTTCGACGGACTCGGAGAAGACCACGTTCTCGTTGCTCTCGGCCGCCCAGGCCAGGTAGTTGCGGAACTCGGTGCGCGGCACCGAGGAGAACTGGGCGTTGAGGAAGTGGTACATCCGGCCCTGCTCGTGCAGATAGGACATGAACGAGAACCGGTTGGTCGGGTCGGACAGGCTCACCAGGTCCTTGAAGATCGACACCTGGAGGGTCGCGCCGGTGATGAGCTGGTCGTCGTGCCAGGTGAAGGCCGGCTTGCGGTCGAAGAAGAAGTTCGGCTGCCGCGGATCGCCGTGCAGCAGCGCGGCCAGACTCAGGTTGGCTGGGCCTGCGCCGATGCCGACGAGCCGCAGGTGACTGGTCTGCCGGGCGGTACCGGACGTCGTCATTGGCTTCGGTGCAGGTCCCACGTCGAGTCCTTCCTGTAGAGGTGCAGGCTGTTGAGCAGGTGATCACCGTGGTCGCCGGCGGATCGGTGCCGTCGTTACCGGCCGGTCGACCGGAGGGTGCAGGAAAGGCCGGCTTGGGCGAGTCGGTCGAGCCAGCGGCTCGCCTCCTCGGCGTCGGCGGCGGCCCGGTGCAGGCCCGGCGGCAGAGCGGAGGCAAGGATTCGTCCGACGCCGCACGCGGCGGTGGCCGAGACGCACCGGGCCATCGCGGTGTCGGTGTCGTCGCCGGTCACATCGAGCCCATAGCGGCCGGACCAGCGCCGGCCGTCGCGTTCGACCTCCAGGCCGACGGCGAGGACGACCCGGTCGCGATCGGTGTCAGTGGTCGGATACCGCTGCGCCAGTTCGCCGGCGAGTGCGGCGAGGCGGACGCGATCACCGGAGGCGACGGTGTCGAACACGTCCTTCCACGCCGCCCGCCAGCCCTGCGGACGCAGAGTGCCGCGGACGAAGGCATCGGTGTGCCAGCCTTCGGGGAATCCGTACTGGCCGATGAAGCCGACGCTGTCGCGGTTGGGATAGACCTCGAAGACCTCACCGTCGAGCGCGAGTTCTTCGGTGTCCTCCCATGGCCGCTCGACTTCGCGCACCTGGCCGTCACGCACGTACCGGGCGGGGGAGGTGAGGGCGGTCAGCACTCCCAGCGGGGCCCAGCTGAACTGGTAGCGAAACTCGTTGGGTTCGGCGGGGATGCCCCCGCAGTACGAGGTCAGCGAGACGCGGTCGGCGCGGTCGCCGACCGCGGCGCGCGCCCGGTCGACCAGCAGGTGGGCCATGAGGTGGTCGATGCCGGGGTCGAGCCCGGCTTCGGTGAGGACCACCAGGCGCTGCGCCGCCGCCTCCGTCGCCAGTTCCCCGATCTCGGGCGAGGTGTAGCTGGTGCAGGCGAAGTGGGCTCCGGTGTCGATGGCGGTGCGCAGCAGGCCGGGGTGGTGGCCGGCCGGCAGCATCGAGACGAGGACGTCACCGGGACGCAGCGCGGTCGCGAGGTCGTCGCGGTCGAGACCGCGTGCCTGCACCGGGGTCTGCGGGGCGAGAGCCTCAAGGCGGGCACCGGCGCGTTCGCGGGTGCGGCCCCACAGGACGACCTCGGCTTCCCGGCCGAGAAGGTCGAGTCCGGTGCGGCCGGTCGACAGGCCGGTGCCGACCCAGTGGACGGTCCCGGTGGGTTGGACAGGAAGGTCAGACATCGTTGAGACCCGTCTTGCTCAGGGCGGCGTGAAAGGCTCGGCGGCTGCGTTCCCAGCAGTCGCCGTCGGGCAGTTGCGGCAGATACGCGGCCAGTTGGGCGGAGAAGTCGTCGCTGGCTTCGCGCGGCAACAGGGACGGAAGGTTGTCGATGGCGATGACCGCGAGCCCGTCGGCGGCGGCACGGACCGGCTCGTCCCAGCCGGTGAGGCGGTCGTAGACCGGCAGCAGATGGGCCGGAGAGCCGACGTCGCAGGTCACGTCGACGATGAGCGAGAGGCGGCGGTCGGCCCGCAGATGCTCGGCGGCCAGGAACGGCTCGCCGGGCTCGGTGGTCTGGACGGCGTTGATGAGGATGTCGTGGTCGAGGACGGCCTCGCGGTCGAGGTCGGCGGTCTCGGCCAGGTCCCACAAGGTCGCCTCGATGCCGGCGTGTTCGAGAGCGGCGCGGGCGCCGCGGCCGCAGCGTCCGAGGGCACCGATGACGAGCACGCGTGGCGGCTGCGCGAGCTTGCCGAGGAAGGCGTCGAGCGCGTTCTTGGTGGTCGGTCGCAGTGGACGCTCAAGGTCGCCGTTCCAGTGCCGGACCGCCAGCGCGGCGCCGACGTAGCCTGCCCAGTGGCCGAAGGCGGCGAGGCGTCGTTCACGGACGTCGGTGAGGTATTCCAGGTCGAGGATCTCGCCGCCGCCGGCCGCAAAGCGAGCCAGGAGTTCGCGAGCGCCCTGCTGCCCTTTGTACGCGTGCGCGAAGTACAGGTGGTGGCCGCCGATGGGAGCGGTGTCCTCGGGGAGGGCTTTGAGTCCGAGGACGTAGGCGTCGGCGGGCGCATCGGTCCAGGAGCCGGCGGGGGCGGACTCGGCGCCCGCGTCAAGGTAGTCGTCGATCGGGTGGCAGCGTGCGGACGAGTGCTCGACGGTCACCTGCACGCCCTGCTTGACGAGCATGGCGGTATCGGCAGGGGCCAGTGGGGTGCGTCGCTCGCCGGGGTGGGTCTCGGCGCGCAGCCAGAGGTGCGGTGACGTCATCGGTGTCCTTACAAGTCGCGGTCGTTCATGTCACGATCGTTCACAGCGCGTCGGCGATCGTCATCGCGATCACTTCCGACGAGCCCTCATAGATTCGCAGGGAGCGGATCTGGCGGTAGAGCCGCTCCATCGCGCTGCCGGAGACGAGCCCGGCGGCGCCGAAGATCTGGACCGCGGCGTCGACGATCTCGCCGGCCGCCTCGGTGCTGTAGAGCTTGGCGGCCGAGGAGTGCTTGGCGTAGTCGAGGCCCAGGTCCATCGCCCAGGCGGCGCGGGCGGTCAGCAGGGAGGCGGCCGAGAGTTTGACGTCCATGCCCGCGAGCGAGGACCTGACGAGTTGGAGGTCCGCGAGCCGGCCCCCGTAAGCCTTTCGAGTACGGGCATGGTCGAGCGCGAGCCGGAAGGCGCGCCTGGCGAAGCCGATCGCGGCGGCGGCCACGGTTGCCCGGGCCCGTTCGAGCACGTCGAGCGCGACCACGAGGCCCTGGCCGCGTTCGCCGAGCACGGTCTCGGGGCCCGCGCGGAAGTCCGTGAACGTCAGCGAGGCCCACGAGCGGGGCGCGATCGCACCGATGGGCTCGGCCCCGAAGCCGGGTGCGGCGCAATCGACGAGGAAGGTGGTCAGGCCCAGCGGGCCCGGTCCGTCTCCGGTACGGGCCAGCACGACGCACACGTCGGCGATGTCGCCCTGCGCGATCCACGCCTTGGTTCCGTTGAGGACGAATCCATCCCCGTCCGGGGTCGCTTCGAGCGCCACGGCGGCGAGGTCGGAGCCCGCGCCGGACTCGGAGAGAGCCAGCGCCCCCGCGCTGGTCCCGGCTGCCAAGCCGGGCAGGTGGCGGCGGCGCTGCTCGTCGGTGCCGTGGCGGGCGATCGCGGCGGCGGTGAGCTCCTGGATCGAGTAGCCGAAGTCGGCCAGGTCCTCGTGGTACGCCAGGGCCTGGCGCCTGAGGCACAGGGACCTGATGTCGCGGTCCGGCTGGCCGGACCTGATGTCGCGGTCCGGCCGGCCGGACCCGATATCGCAGCCCGGCCGGTCCGGGCCGAGATGGCGCAGCCAACCCGCCTGGCCGAGTTCGGCGAGCATGCCCCGGCCGGCGGCGGCCGGATCGGTGGTGTCGAGGCCCGCCCACGCCTTGGCCCTGTCCGCGCACCACTGCCCGATCTCGTCGGCGAGGGTGCGGTGAGCGGCGTCGAACAGCGGCAGGGCGAGGACGTCGGGGTCGAACGCTTCGGGGAGACTCATCGTGATCCTCACTCGGACGGTTGGACGGCGAAATGCGCTCAGCCACGTCTAAATGGACACTACGGGCACGCCGAGACCATGCGCGTCCGCGACAAGTTCATCGTCGACGACGCATCACGTTGGCTTCTCTCCCCCGCGGTTGCGCATTTCGCTTACTGTGCGGGCGGCCTGCGCACGTCGATCAGCGTGGCGATGTCCGCGATGTGCGAGCCGCCGACCAGCTCCTCCATCTCCACGTTGACCGACGTCTCCTGGAGAATGCGGAACTGGAGGGCGACCGTCTGCAACGAGCCGGCGCCGAGCTCGCGCAGCGTTCGCATGTCAATGTCTTCAGACTCGGGCAACTGCAAGACGTCCCGGACCATGGTCCGCAGCCGCGGCAGCGTGGTCTGCACTTCGGTGACTCCTTCGTGTTCATGCTCGGTCGGCGCGCAGCAGGACGCACACCCGCAGCCCGGAGATGCTCGACGCCAGCAGGTAGAGCCCGCCCGCCCGGATGGTGTCGGCAGAGCGCCGATCGGCGAGGTTGATCAGCGGATCCGCGGCGAAGCAGTGCCCGACCCTGGCGATGTTCGAGGTGTCGAGCTGGGATTGGGCGAAACCGGCCTGCACCTCCTTCATCGTCACGACCGGCAGGAAGATGTTGTTGTGCAGCAGGCCGTCGATCTCGCCGATGCCGATGCCGGCCTCGGTGAACAGTCGCCGGTTGGCAGTTCTGGTCAGATCGGCGCTGATCTCGTTGCCTCGGCCGAGCGCGGCGGGGTCCTGAGCGTACGCGCCGGCGACCCACTGGTAGGACTCCGAAGCGCCGTCCGAGCGCCGGGTGACCAGGCAGCTGGCCGCGCCGTCGCTGAACAGCGCGAAGTCGGTGAGCCTGTCGGATTCGGCGGCCACCCGGTCCGCCGTGATCACCAGCACGGTCCGCAAGCGGCCCCCGGCGACCATCGCGGCGGCGGCCCGCAGCCCGGCGAGCATGTTCGCGCACCGGTTCAGCGTGATCCCGGTGACCGGAACATCGAGTTCCAGCCCGCGCAGGACCGACCCGACGAGTTCGCCGTGCGCCGCGACTTCGGCGGGGAACGTGGTGGAGCACAGCACGAGCGCGTCGACTTCGGACGGCTCGACGGCCGCCGCGCGCAGCGTCTCGCGGCCGGTTCGCACCGCGAGAGCGGCGGTGTCGAGCGCCGTGCAGTGAACCGCGCCCCATCCCCACAGCTGGGCGTCGGGCACCATCCGCTGCCGGTCGACGAACTCGGCGAACCCCTTGATCTCGGTGTGCTCCATCGAGGTCTCGCCGAGCACGTACCTGGGAGTGCGCAGAACCACGCCGCCGGTTTCGTCCACAGTCATCTCACTCCGACCGACGGCGCACGAATTCGGCCATCTCTTCCAGCGCGTCCCTGGCGGTGTCGAGTATCGAGGCCATGGCCACGAAACCATGCGCCTGGTCCGTGTACCGGTGATACTCGACCGGCACGCCCGCTTGCGAGAGCGCATCCGCGTAGGCTTCGCCCTCGTCGCGCAGCGGGCAGTACTCGGCGGTGATCACGAGCGCCGCCGGAAGTCCGCCGTGGTCGGCCGCGAAGAGCGGCGAGGCCAACGGGGACTGGCGGTCGGCGGGATCGGCGAGGTACACGCTCCAGAACCATGCGGACGAGTGCGCATTGAAGAACATCGGGTCCTTGTTCTGGCGCACGGACTGCGTTTCTTCACCGTCGGCGCGGAACGGCGGATAGACGAGCACCTGCGCGGAAATCGGCGGTCCGTCGTCATCGTCCCTGGCTATCAGGGCCATGACTGCGGCGAGGTTGCCACCGGAGCTGTCCCCGGCGACGACGATGCGCTCGCTGTCGCCGCCGAACTCGGCCGCATGGTCCGTCACCCACTTCAGGCCGGCATAGCAGTCGTCGATGGCGGCCGGGAACGGGTGCTCGGGCGCCAGCCGGTAGCCCACGGACACGACCACGCAGGGAGTCATGGTGGACAGCGCGCGGCAGATCGAGTCCGAGGTGTTCAGCGAGCCGACGACCCAGCCGCCGCCGAAGAAATACACCACCACGGGAAGCGCGCCGTCGCTGTGCGGCCGGTACACCCGCAGCGCCTGCGGGCCGGCCGGACCCGGGAATTCGAGATCGAAGACCTCGTCCGGCTGTTTGTGCCAATCCCAGACCGTGGCCTCGGTTTCCGCGTCGGATCGCCGGGCCTCGTCTATCGACATCGTGTAGAGCGGCGTGAACCCGGTTGCGACGCGATACTCCCTGACCCTCGCGACGATCGGATTAAGCGGCATTCAAGCTCCCTCGGTTCCTCGGCGCCAACGGCCTGTTCCGGACGCTCATCGGCCGATGAGGCTCTTCTGGGCCGGCGGCCGCATGCGCAGGTTGTGAATGCCGCCGTCCACTTCCAGCACCGTGCCGACCGAACCACCAGACAACGGGCTCGCCAGGTAGGCGATCGCGCCCGCGATCTCGTCGGTCGACACCAGGCGGCCGATCGGCAGGGTCGCCTCGATCGCCTCCAGCGCGGCCGCCGGATCCGGCGTCCGGCTCAGCTGCCGGTGCACCCAGTTCGAGTCCGCGGCGCCAGGAGCGACGCAGTTGACCCGGATGCCCTCGGTGACGTGGTCCGCCGCCATAGCCAGCGTCAGCGCGTAGACCGCGCCCTTGCTGGTCGAATACAGCGCCCGCTTCTCCAACCCGGCCCATGCGACGATCGAGCACGTGTTGACGATCGCCGCGGCGGGTGAGCGTCGCAGGTGCGGCACCGTGTGCCGGGCGACCCTGACCATGCCGACCACGTTGGTGTTCAGGACGTGCAGCCACTCGTCGTCGCTGTTCTCGGTGACATCTCCGACCGCGGGGATTCCGACGTTGTTCACCACCACGTCCAGCCTGCCGAACCGCTCGACCACGGCGTCCACAGCGGACTTGACCTGGGCGTCGTCGGTGACGTCGGCCTCGATGCCGACGATGTCGTCCGGGAGCCCCTCCGGCTTGATGTCGAGAACGGCGACCTGCGCTCCCCTGTTGTTCAGCAGTTTCGCCGTGGCCAGGCCGATCGACCCCGTACCGCCGGTGACGATCGCGACCAGTCCTTCGAAGTCGTTCACTGATGATCTCCTGTTCATTTCGAGCTATTGATGAAACGGGAACTGCCAACCCGGCGTCGTCGATCAGTGCCGCTATGCCAGGTTCGTGGGATGGGAAGTCGTGAATGCCGCAGGGCGCAGCCGCAGGCTGAGCTGGGCGCTCAGCAGACCGAGCACGCCGACCAGCGTCCACAGCGCCCATGGGTCGATCGCGTACACGGCGCCGCCGACGAGCGGCCCGGCGCCCGTGCCGATCGTGTACGCGGCGCCGTACAACCCCTGATAACGACCGACCATGCCTGGCGGGGTCAGGCTCGCCAGGTGGGCCTGGACCACGGAGGAGTACGCCATCTCGCCGAACGTCCAGATCAGCACCGTCAGCGACAGCAGGCCCATTCCGGTCGTGAGCCCGGTCAGTGCGAGACCGACGCCGCTGAACAGGTTGCCGACGGCCAGCACGTGCTGCGGCCGGTACCGAGAAACCACGCTGATGATGGGCAGTTCCAGCAGCACCACCACCAGACCGTTGAGACCCATGAGCAGACCGAAGTCACGCGTGCTCAGGCCCACGTCGCTGACGTGCAGGGGCAGGCCGACGGTGGTCTGGATGTAGACGAACATGGCGAACACGGTCATCAGCAGGAATCGCACCAGGGTGGGGTCGGTGAGCGCCTGCCGGTACCCGACGGCCGGGTCCGCCTGCGTTTCCGCGCCGCCGGTCTCGCGCTGCGGCTGGGGCGCGTCCCGCAGCAGCACCGCCACGATCACGCCGAACAGCAGGAGCGCGGCGGCCTCTCCCAGGAAGAGCCCCACATAGGAGACACCGGCCACCACACCGCCGATGGCTGCGCCCAGGGCGAAGCCGACGTTCTGCGCGAACCGGAGCACCCCGAAGGCGGCAAGCCGTTGCCGGGGAGACGCCACGGAGTCGACCAGCACCGCGGCTATGGCCGGCCGGTAGCTCTGCGATATCACGCCGATGAGACCGACCACGGCGACGATGGCCGCGAGCGACCGGAGAAACGGTACGGCCGCTGTCAATCCGGCGGTGATCACGACGGACAGCAGGATGGCCGTTCGTCGGCCGACAGTGTCCGTGAGGTAGCCGCCGATGACGCTGCCGAGCACTCTGCCCAGACCCGACACGCCCAGCACGAGCCCCGCGGCCCCGGCCGAATGGCCGCTGTGGGTCAGATAGAGCACGACGAACACGGGCAGGAAGGCGCCGGCCTGGAGAATCAGGCTGCCGAGACAGATGACCCAGACCCGGCGTGGCAGGCCGCGCAGCGAGTCGCGGAACCGCGGCTCGTCAACGCTCGGCCGGTCCATCACCGTGGTACTCACGCGACTGTCTCGGTACGCACGTGGATCGCCGCGGCCGGGCCGTCGGCGTAGAGGTAGTCACGCTCGATCTCTCGCAGCTTCTGATAATCAGCCTGAAGCTGCGCCGGATCATCGGAGATGAGAATCACGTACCCCGGCTGAGTCGCGACGTCGATCGTCCGGGAAAGCGGCTGCCCTTCCGGCTGCGTCAAGCGAGTGAAAGCGTGGGACGGGAGCGCGTGGATGGCGGCCATCGTCTCGTCGGATGGGGCCACGCCGTGCTCTGCCTCGTTGATCAGATGCACATAACGCATGCGTTGCAGCAACCGATACGCGGTCGTGGGCAGCCGGTCGAACTCGGCCAGGTCCGCCACGGACAGGGCGAGAAGATCGACCTGGTTGGTGCCGAGGCACCGGTTACTGATCTCCGGAACCTGACCTCCGCCGAAGCGTGCCGCGCACTCGACGAGCACCGGTCCCCTGGCGGTCATCATGACCTCGGTGTGACTGGCCCAGTGCCGGACCTCCAGGGCATCGAGCACCTGGTGGGCGTAGGACTCCACCTGCCTGGCGACCGGATCGTCCGGCGAGAGCGGCTCGTTGTAGTCGTAGATGATGTTGCCGCCGGGCAGCTGCTTCTTGTAGTACCGCCAGATCTCGGCGGTGTGGTGCCTGCCGTCACGGCTGACCGCGTTGACGAAGTACTCGTCCCCGTCCAGGAACTCCTGCGCGAGCACCACCGTGTTGGGCTCGCCGTGCCGGTCGGCGCTGGCCATGATCCTCGCGTGGACGGCGCGGACCTGCTGCGCGGACGAACATGCCACGACGTTGTCGGTGCCGCCGCTGGCGACCGGTTTCAGGACGACCGGGTAGCCCACGCCGGTCTCGGCCCACTCGATGATCTCGTCGGCGGCGGACGAGACCATGGTGGCCGCGTGCTCCAGCCCGGCATCGCGCACCGCCAGGACCATGTCGTACTTGTTGCGGCGGGACGTCGACCGGCGCGTCCCGTTGCCGGGCGTGCCGAGTTCGGCGGAGAGCCGGTCGGACAGCTCGACACCCGACTCCCCGCTGGCGATCACCCAGCCGACTTCGTGCTCGCGCAACGCGGACACCGTGGCGGCGACGTCGCCGTCGTGCCGGATGTTGTCCACGAAACCCTCGGGGAACGGCAGCCGGGCCAGGTAGACGTCGGGGTGCGGCGACTGGACGTGCACGACCTCCATGCCGAGCCGGTGCAGCGCGGGCAGCAGGAGGCGTCCCATCGAGAACGCGTCGACGAACGCCACTCGCCTCGCTCGCGCGTGGGAACCGGCTGGCATCGTCATCCACCTCCTTGTAAGTCGGACCTGGTGAGTCGGAACAATTCCCGGACGGACGTCTCTGGTCAGCCGGTCAGGCCGGCGGCCGGATCACGAACTCGCTGTCACCACCGCCGTCACCTCGGTGCCGGATCCGGCCAACGCCCGGCTGACCGGGTCGGGTGCCCGCCCGTCCGCGATGCGGACCGACGCCACTCCACCGGCCAGTGCCTCACGTGCCGCGACGAGCTTGAGCGCCATGCCACCGCCGGCGAACCGGCCGGGCGCGCCGGCCGCGGGCACCTCGTAGGTACTCAGCACGCTGTTGTCGTCGCCGGGATCGGCGAGCACCCCCGGCGCGCCGGTCAGCAGCACCAGCCTTTCGGCGCCGAGTGCCGCCGCGAGCGCGGCCGCGACGCGGTCGGCGTCGACGTTCACCGGATGACCGTGCTCGTCGATCGCGGGCGGCGAGACCACCGGCACGAAGCCGGACCGCAGCAGGGTTTCGGGCAGTTCGGTGCGCACCTCGGTGAGCCGCCCGCTGAGGTTGTCCCGGACCAGCGTCGTGCGACCGTCCACGACGGCCCGCACGGCGGACTTGCGGCGGGCGCGCAGCATGCCGCCGTCCAGACCGGTGAGACCGACCGCGGGCACGCCGAGCCTGGACAGCTCCGCGACGATCCTCGGTTTGACCCCGCCGGCCAGCGCGAGGATGACCACTTCCAGCGTCGCCGGGTCGGTGTACCTGGTGGTCACCTCGTCCGGGGCGACGAGGGTGCGCTGCGGAACACCGAGCTTCCCGGCCAGTCGTGCGATCTCCCCGGAGCCTCCGTGCACCAGAAGAACCGACCGTCCCTCACCGGCGAGCCCGGCCACGTCGGCGCAGACGCCCGCAGCGTCGACGGACGCGTTACCGCCGCACTTGACGACTGTCAGCCCTTTGGTGACCACGGCATTTCCGGCCGCCAGAGCATTTCCGGTCACCACGGTGTTTCCGGTCACCACAGTCTCCAGTTCGCCGGGATCAGATCGGATGCAGGCCGGGGAAGGACAGGCCGAGTGCTTCCGGCCAGCCCATGCGGATGTTCAGGCACTGCACCGCATTGCCCGCGCCGCCCTTCATGAGGTTGTCCAGTGCCGCGATGGCCACCAGCCGCCCGGCCTCCTCGTCGACGGCGTAACCGACGTCGCAGAAGTTCGATCCAAGCAGGATCTTCGGCTCCGGGTAACGGAAGGTGCCGCGCTTGTGGGCGACCAGGCGGACGAACGGTTCGTTCTGGTACTGCTCGCGAAACGCCCCGCGCACCGCCGCCGTGTCCACGCCGGGGCGCAGCGTGGCATGGCCGATCGTCTGCACGCCGCGCACCGCCTCCACCCCGGTCGCGGTCATGGTGACCGCAATGCCGAGGTGCCGGGAGATCTCAGCCTCGTGTCTGTGACCGGTCGGCGCGAACACCCGCATCGCCCCGCTGCGCTCGGCATGCAGGTTCGCCTCGCCCGCGGTGGCGCCGGAACCGCTGGAGCCGGTGCGCGCGTCGAACCGCGCCATCGGCTCGACCAGGCCCCGCACCACGAGCGGGTACAGCGCGAGCACGCCCGCCACCGCCATGCAGCCGGGCACACTGACCAGGTCCGCGCCGCGCAGGCGTTCCCTGTGCAACTCCGGTATGCCGGGGACGAAGTCGCCGAGCAGCTGCGGCGCGGCGTGCGCGTTCCGGTAGTAGCGCTGGTAGACCTCTGCGTCGTCCAGCCGGAAGTCGGCGGTGAGGTCGATGACCTGCTTGGCCCGTCCGACCCAGCGGTCGATCTGTGTCATGGCGGCGCCGTGCGGCGTGGCCAGGAACACCGTGTCGCACTCGTCCACCTCGTCGGCCGAGCAGAACAGCAGGTCGGTCGCGGACCGCAGGTTCGGATGCACACCGTCGACCCGCCTGCCGGGGAACCGGGACGACACCGCGTCCACCCTCTCGACCTCGGGATGGCCGATGAGCAGCCGCAGCAGTTCGCCGCCGATGTAGCCAGCCGCGCCGATCACCGCTACGCGGATCATGATCGGGCCCCGGCCGATGTCGCATGGCTGCGCACGGCCGCTACTCCCCCCAGTCCTCTTCGACCTCGGGCGCGAGGGCGAGCACCACCGGATCCAGCGCCACGATCTCCAGTTCGCTTCGGCAGCCCGCGCAGTCGACGATCTCGTTGAGCCGCGCCGATTGGCCGATCTGCACCTGGTCCCCACACTCCGGGCAGGCCTGCATGGTGGTCATGTGACAGTTTCCTTTCAATCGGTTGTTCCCGAGCGAACTCGTCACGGCACAACCGGACTGCCGCGCCGATGAGGACGCTACGGCCACGCCGGCGCCAGGTGCATCCGCGGCAAATTCATTCGCGCGGACACGTCGCGTTGACGTTTCCCTCACGCGGCTAAGCACCCCGTTTACCCCGGCGCGACCCCCGCCCGTGCCAGTCTTGACGACGGTCCGGCGCGCTTCCCGACGCCGGCCCCGAAGCTCAGCCCCGGAGGCCGCGGCGTGAAATCCGTACTGATCCTCTCCAAGTGGAACGCCGGCGGCGTGGGCTTCGCCGTCCAGCGGCTGCGAGCCCGCGGCCTGCGGCCGGTGCTGATCTCCGAACTTCCGGACAACCGCAACCGCGACTTATGCGATGACCACGTCCTGGTGGACTGGGACGCCGAAGACCTGCCCACGCTCGTCACCCGGCTCGACCAGCGCGGCATCACCCCCGTCGCCGTCGTGAACATGATCGAGCCGTTGATCCCCTGGCGGGTCGCCATCGCCGGGCACTACAACCTCCCGGGCGCCGGCGCCGGCCTCAACGTACTGGCCAGCAAGGCCCTGGTTCGCGAGCGAATGCGAACCCTAGGACTGTCCGCGATCCGCTTCTGCGCCGACCCGGCCGAGGCGGACTTCTTCCCCGCCATCGTCAAGCCCTCACGCGCATCGTCGGCCTCGTGGCTGGTTCGCCGGGTGGAGACCCCGGCCGAACTCCTTGCCTACCAACAGCTCCTGGCCGACCGCGGCCTGGCCGACACAGAGCTGATCATCGAGGAATACCTGCCCGGCACCGAGTTCTCCGTCGACGGCCCCGCCATCGACGGCCGCTTCCATCCGGTCCTGGCGGTCGAGAAGCCCGACCACGACGACGCCAGGCACCACGACGCGGGGCTTCGGATCCACCCGCCGCAGCAGGATCACGTGCGCGAGGGTGTACGCACCCTGACCGAGGCGATCGGCGCCCTCTGCGCCGACCTGCGCCTCGACCAGCTCTGGCTGCACGTCGAGGCCCGAGCCGACGAGGACGGCCGGACGGAACTCATCGAGATCAATCCCCGGCCCGCCGGTCTCATGTATCCCACGGTGACCAAAGAGGTCACCGGAATCGACACGATCGAAGCGCTGATCTCCATGTCGCTGGGTGAATTCACCTTCAGCCCCGGCCAACCGGCCCCGCCCCGCGACTGGACGGTCATCGGCTGGGTCGACGTGGAAGCCGACGAACTCGGCACCGTCGAGATCAGCACCACGGAACACGACCTGCAAGCACTACCCGGCGTATTCAAGGCAGAGATCTTCAACGGCTACCAGATCACCGACCTGGAGAAGGAGAACTTCTTCCTCCGCTTCGCGCTCACCGCCGATTCCGTGAGCCAAATGCGTACCCGAGCCGCAACCGCCCTGAACATGCTCGATTACCGCATAAAATAGAACCCTGCCAGACACAAGGCAGCAGTGGTGACAGTGGGACCCCTACCCCGCACGACATCCCGGTGGATATCGCGCGTACAGCAGAGGTCCCATTGCGCATCACGCTTCGCGCACCGCCCATCGCGTCAAGCAGCGAGCGGCTCAGGCAGTGGCGTGATGCGGTAGTCGAGCGTGCTCATGACGGTCTCCACGCGGTCGCGCAACTGACTCACCGAATCGGCGGTGACCGCGAAGCAGGTGAAGAAGTTCTCCTTGTCCAGGCTGCTGACCTTGAACCCGTCGATGACCTCGACGTCGATCACGCCGGGCAGTGCGCGCACGTCGTCCTGCGTGGTGCTGATCTCGACGATGCCGAGTTCGTGGACTTCCACGTACACCAAGCCGACGAACCGCCCGTCGCGGGTCGAGCCCGGCTGCGGCTGTGGGACGGCGAACTCGCCCAGCGACATGGAGATGACCGCCTCGATCGGGTCGATCCCGCTGACCTCGCGGATCGCCGCGGGATGCATGCCGCCGCCGGGCCGGGGATTGATCTCCAGGAGCTCCATCCGGCCGTCTTCGGTGGCCCGGGCCTCGACGTGCAGCCAGATCTGGTCGAGGTGGAGGTCGGCGCTGACCGTGTCGACCGTTTCGATCAGGGCACGCACACCCTCGCGCACGTGATCCTGCTGGGGCGGGCTCACCAGGATCCCCGCGTCGTGGTGCCTGGTGTGGTCGTGGTCGGTCTTCTCGATCGCCAGGACCGGATGGTAGCGGCCGCCGACGACGGGGCCGTCCACGGAGAACTCGGTGCCGGGCAGGTATTCCTCGATGATCAGTTCCGTGTCGGCCAGGCCGATCTCGGCCAGGTGTTTCTGGTAGGCGACCAGGTCGGCCGGGCCGTCGACCCGGCGAACCAGCCACGAGGCCGCACTCTCGCGCGTCGGCTTGATGACGGCGGGGAAGTAGTCGACCTGCGCCGGGTCGGTCCAGAAGCGGATGTCGGAGAGCCCCAGGGCCCGCATGTGCTCCCGGACCCGCGCCTTGCTGAGCAGCACGTTGCGGCCCGCGTCGGCGCCCGGGAGGCCGTAGTGCGCGGCGATGGCGATCTGCCAGCCGATCAACGGTTCGACCTGGTTGACGACGGCGATGGGGACGATCTCGTGCTGCTCAAGCCGGGTGATGAGCGTGGGCAGGTCCTCGCCGTTCCAGTCCATCACGACGTGGTCGTCGCACTTGTCGCGGTTGCGGTCGTCGGGGAAGGCGGAGATCAGTACCGGCCGCAGGCCACGGGCTCGGACCCGGTCGATGGCAAGAGCCACCGTGCTGGAATAGATCCATTTGGAGAGGATGAGCACAGATTCCACGTCGTACCCTTCAGGGTCGGGTTGCGGGAGTGATGACCGGCCTGATGCGTCAGGCCGGCGCCGGGGAGGTTTCGCCGACGGTCGCGAAGCGGTGGCGCGCGGCTAACGCGACCGCGGTGGCGACGAACATGGCGACGACCGCGCCGAGCAACGCCGCCCGGGTGCTGTGGTTGCCGATCAGCAGGCCACCGAGTTGGGCGCCGACCGCGGAACCGCCGATGTTGACGGTGATCGCCCAGCTGAACGCCTCCGTGACGGTGTCCGGCCGCGCAGTGCGCGCGACAAGCTCGTACGAGACCGCCGTCAACGGGGCGATCAGCACGCCTTCGAGACCGAGGGTCACACCCATCGACCAGTTGTTCCAGGCCAGCAGGGTCAAGCCGGTGAACGCGCTGAGGACGAGCAGGCCCGCGGCAAAGGTCAGCTCGGCGGACCAGCGCAGCTTGCGCCCGCCGTACCAGAGCCCGCCGAGTATCCCGCCGACGCCCCACGCCCCGAAGATCAGGCCGACGCTGTCGGCGGAGCCGTGATCACGAGCGAATGCGGGCAGCGCGATGTTGAACACACCCGTGGCGACAGCGGCGCTCATCAGCACGACCAGCAGCCGGACCAGGCCGGCGGAACGCAACGCGCCAAGCGGGTCACGCTTTCCGGCAGCAGCACGCCAGGCCCGCGAAGCCCGGGTCGTCGCCATTCCCATGGCTCCCGCACCGGCGAGCACGCCGCCGAGGACGACCGCCGTGGCGGGACTGCCCCAGAACAGCACCATGCTCAAAAGCAGCGGCCCGAAGACCACGAAGCTCTCGCTCAGCACCGCCTCCAGCGAAAAGCCCACCTGTCGCGTGCTGTCCACCGCGATCCACAGAGCGCGTATACAACCGCTGATCGGCGGAATCGCGGCACCCGCGACAGTCACGCACGCCGCCTGCGTCGCCAGCGACGTCGACTCGGTGGACACGAAGCCGATCAGGGCCAGCGGATGGACGACGCCGGTGATGAGCAGCAACGGCGTTTGCCCGTGCACGTCTACTCGTCGAGCGACGAACGGGGCGAACACCGCTGCGCCCAGGCTGTAACACGCCAGCAGCAGGCCGGCCGAGCCGTAGCTCGCACCACGTGAGGTGGTGAACACCACGAGGGCAAGTGAGACCAGATAGAGCGGGAACCGGCCGATGGCACTCCAGAACAGCGGGGCACGCATGGATTTGGTGCGCAGAGCGGCGGCAATCCCGTTCTTCGCGGGCGGGAGCTGCGCGGCGCCGCCAACGCCGGTCCTCGGCGTTTCCACAGGTCCGCTTTTGATCCGAGTATCGGTTTTACTCCCGGATATTGCGTAGGTCATTGCGTCTCGCAGTTCTCGCGGGCATGGCCCTATGGTGCGGACCCGCGGAAAGGTGGCGGTTGTTTAACTCGCCTCGTTGATTCCAGGGCAGGCGGCACACACAAGGCGCGACCGAGACGGTCGTGGGCGACAGCGAAGCCGTCACTGCTCAAAGGACGCTACGACCAGGCCGACGTCATGTGCGTCCACGACAAGTTCATTCGCGGGGACACAGGGCGTTGACATTTCCCTCCTCCGGCTAAGCTTCTCGCTTACCCCACCGCGACCCCCGTCCATGCGACTCTTGACGACAGTCCGGACGTTTCTTGATACCAGCCCCGAAACATGCCCCCAAGAATCTGTGAATTCAGCAGAACCTACGTCTTCTGCGAAGGAGTCACGTCTCGTGCAGTCCGAGTCCCATGTTCCCGGCGGCGGGACGGCAACCCTGGCCCCTTCACCCTTCTGCGTCCTGGACGACGCGGCCTCTTACGCCGCGGCCGTCGACGAGTTCCTCGCCGAGCCCTTTTCCGCGACCGTCCCGGTTTGGACCGGCGGACGAGCCGACCTCGCAGCCTCCGTAGAACGTGCGGGCTCCCTGTACGCAGAAGTGAGCCGACCGGCTGCCCGCACGTGTGGCGTTCTGCTAAAGCCCGAAGCGCTGCCCGCCGCTCTCGCCGCGCTCATGGCGCCACTCGCGCGCACGTGGCTTGACGAGGGGGAACTCGGCGCCGCGTTACTCGACAAACTCGGCACAGACGAGCCGCCCACCGGACATCGAGTGTCCAAGCCCGATGACGACGCCGACCACCGGCGTGGCATGCACTCCCTGCTGATCGCCGGCCTCTACGAGCACTTCACAGTGGATCTCCTCTGGCCGGTGCTGCGCGCCGCCGCCCGGCGACCTGATGTGCGCCTCACATTCCTCACCGGCCGCGACGCGGCCTCCCTCGCCTGGTTCACCGCGAAGCAGTACGTTCACACGGCCCCGGACGTGCACGAGTTCGGCCTGTTCACCGGCACCGACCGTGGGCTCACCCGCAGTGGCGTCCACCTGCGCGACGAGCGGGGAGTGCAAAGTGCGGACGTCAAGTCCGAGGTGCTCGGAACCCGTTGGCGGCGCATCTTCTTCCAAGGGCACGGGAAGGACGACTCACTCAATCTCGCGGAATTCACCGTGTGCGGCCTGAACGAGGCCGTCCGCCGCGACCCAGACCGCCAAGGCCCGGTCTGCGCCTACCAGAACAAACCAAGCTGCTACAAGCCGATTGACAAGTTGATCCAGCTACGAGAGGTCCGCGCCGCCGAGGTCGTGCTGAGTTCGTGCAACAACGCCCCCCTCGCCGACGCGGCCATCTATGACCCCAAGTACCAGCTGATGCTCAACGCGGTCGACGGCACCGCCAAGGACGTCGTGGCCGCGATCACGGTCCACGACTCCGATCGCGCGGAGAACAATGCGTGGATGGAAGCAGCACTCGTGCACGGCTCCTCCGTCGAAGCCCTCAATTCGAGCATCAGTACCGTGCAGCCCTTCCCCGCTTACATCCACTTCGGCATGGGCGACGACGAGGGCGTCACGCCGCAGCCGCCGTCTCTCGCGCCGGAACCGCTGCTGCTCACCACCGCCACCCGCCTCCACGCCTATCTGGCAGGCGGATTGCTGTCCCCCAACAACCCGCTGCGACCCCGCCTCGGAAAGCTGGCGGCCAAGGCGGAGAACCAGGTCTCCAGGCGATCCCAGGCAACCCAGGACCGGGCCACGGCGACCCGCAGCCTCCTCGACGACCTACAATCGCTGGACCAGGCCATCGCCGCCCAGTTCGTTCAAGATCCGGACAACGACTTCAGCAACTACCCGGCCCACTTCGGGGACCGCAGCCGTCTCGACTCGTCGTCGCTCACCCACGTGCGCTGCCAGTGCGGGCGACCCGCCGAGCGCTACATCCGTCGTGCCCTCGTGCCCACCGCGCTGGACACCGAAGGCATCATCTGCCTGCGTTGTGGCGACGTCCACTTCCGCCTGCCCGACGCACCGTTCCTGCTGCTCCACACCGACGAAGAGGTCCCCCAGGGCGGCACCCTCCAGGTGCGCGTGGTCGTGCACAGTGCACGACCCGGCGTGATGCGGCTCGGCCTTCACGTCGCCAAATACGGCCGTGACGATTGCACGGTCACCCCAGACGCGCGCAAAGTCCGCATCAGCGCAAAGGGCGACGGCGAGACCGAGTTCACGCTGACCGCGGCCCCTGACGCGCCCGCTCAGGGCTACCACATGACGGCATACGCCGTGCAGGACCTAGCCGTAACAACGGCACGCCGCCACTTCGGCGTCGTCCCCACCCCCGAAAGCGAAAGCAAAAGCAAACCCGCCCAGGGCACTGCTCTACCCCGCCGACCAGCCAACCAACAGGATCTGGCTTTGGCCCCGTAGGCTGGTCTGCATGGACTCCACAAACTGGATCATCGCGACGAACACCGGCAGTTACTGGGGTAAGTCGTTCGGGAAGGACGGAGTCACGTTCGTGCGGGCCAACGCCTACCAATATGACTCCCGCGAGCTGGCCACCGCCCAGATCACCCAGCTGGCAGCCGCCGGAGACACCCGGGACTATCACGTTGAGCCGTCTTACCCCAACCGTAGACGGTATTGATCCGCCTCGCGGCCACAGCAGCAACTCAGCCTCAAAACAACCATGCGGGTGTGACACAGCGCGTCGGGGCCACCGGAACGCATCCGGTGACCCCGACGGCCAAGCGTCTTCAGCTCACAGCGGCAGGATGTTGGCGGCCCGCGGGCCCTTGGGTCCCTGAGTCACCTCGAAGGTGACGGCCTGCCCCTCCTTCAGCTCGCGGAAGCCCTGGGCGGCGATCTCGGAGTGGTGGGCGAACACGTCCGGGCCACCCCCGTCCTGCCCGATCATCCCGAAGCCCTTTTCCGCGTTGAACCACTTCACGGTGCCAGTTGCCATACTCGTGAACTCTCCTTCATGGAGCGAACGCCCCGAGCCTGAAAACGTGCAGGCCCGCACTGCGTCACCCACTCCATACCGGGACAACCCTACCCGCACCATGCACACATCGCAGACTGACCACGGGTGCCGCACCAGCCCGCACAACGCATCTCGCCGACAGCCAGTGCGCGAGTCTCGCTGGTCCCCCGCTGGCCGCACCGATCGACACGCCTAACCGTCCACTCGCTCGACCGTCACGACGTGCAACGCCTTGACTCGCAGGAGAATCTCACCACCCGCGTCCATGAAGTCAATGTAGTCACCCACGGTCTTGAAGCTGTGGGCGACTACCTCACGTTCCCTCACTTCACTGGTCGAATAGCCCTTATTGATAACATATTTGGCCATATCGCAAGCATTGCGCATCGACCTACACAACGCCAGGCCGCCACCGCCCCTCAGCCTGAGGGCCCGGGGCTCCCCGGCACGGACAAGTAAAGCCAACTCGACCCACTCGCCGCACCGAACCTCGACGACGGACACCCCACCCTCACGTCTCGACCGGGACTACTCAGCAACGCCATAGCGCATCAGCAGCCGAACAACACAACGGCGGCACCGCCGAAACCAGCGATACCGCCACCAAGATCACACCTATGGCCCTACTCACCACCACCCTCGCGGGCGGAAGTTCGAGTAAGACTGCAACAGTGGGCGTCAGCAGGCTCCATCGCTGGCACTAGCGCGCTAGCATCGCTATCATTGCTTGCGGAGGTGGCTACATTGGCGGCGATAATGGTTCGCAATCTCGATGAAGACGTCAAACGGCGGCTGCGGATACGTGCAGCGCGGC